>JBBSLH010000017.1:0-25804 GCA_038255425.1 Acidimicrobiales bacterium | reverse complement strand
CCGTTCCTGTGGGGACACGGTCTGTTGTCGAGCCGCGCGTCCGAGGACTCGTCGGGACCGATCAAGTGGCCAGAGGTCAGCCTGCCCGACGTACGACTCATCCGGTGGGACGCCCGCGGGCACGGCGAGTCACCGACGCCGGCGGCATCGGGCGAGTGCCGCTGGCCGACGCTCGCCCGCGACGCGCTCGCGTTGGCCGACCGTCATGACCTCCACAACTTCTCGATCGGTGGTGCGTCGATGGGAGCCGCGACGGCACTGTGGGCGGCAGTGACCGCACCGGAGCGAGTCGACAGACTGGTGCTCGCCCTCCCGCCGACGGCATGGGAGTCCCGGGGTCGTTCGGCCGGGCTCTACAAGGTCGGCGGCATGCTCAGCGAGCGCCTGCCGATCGGCCGGTCACGGCGACGAGCGGTTGTGCTGCGCGGCGCCGCCGAGTCCGACCTCCCCGACCCGGTCGCCATCTCGGAGATCACTGCGCCGACACTCGTCCTCGCATGGAAGTTCGATCCGATCCACCCAGTACGAACCGCCGAGCGGCTCCGCGACCTTCTCCCTGCGGCCGATCTGCACGTCACCGGTCGCATCGGCGACACGACCGGCTGGGTAGACCGACTCCGCGAGTTCCTCAGCCGCTGACCGACTCGGCCGCCGTCGCCGCCGCCCAGCGGAGGTCGGCCTTGCCGGCAGGAGAGCGCACCATGGCTTCGACCAGCACGAGGTGACGTGGATGCTTGAACCCCGCGAGCTGGTCTCGACAATGCGCTGACAGATCGTCCAGCGTCGGCCGCGTACCTGGCGCCGGTTGGACCACGGCACACACCGACGATCCCCATCGCTCATCGGGCACGCCGACCACCACGACGTCGTAGACCGACGAGTGGGCCTTGAGGACGTTCTCGACTTCCTCGCCGTGGACCTTCTCGCCACCGGTGTTGATCGTCGCCGAGTCGCGACCCAACAGCTCGATCGTCCCGTCGGCGGCGATCCTGGCGAGGTCGCCGGTGATGAGCCACCGGGCACCGTCGATGGTGACGAAACTCTTCGCCGTCTTCTCGGGATCTCCGAGGTACCCGATCGGAAGGCGTCCGGTCCGTGCGACCCGGCCGGTCTCCTCCGAGCCGGGCTCGAGTGGCCGGTCGTCGTCGCCGAGTACGACCGTCGTGTCGTCCATGGGCTGGAACTGGGCAACACCGCGGGACGATTTCAGATCGTCGGCCGACAGACGAGAACTCCCCTGCGCACCTGCCTCGGACGAACCGAAGCCATCGACGAGCACGACCGAAGGGAATGCGTCGGCGATACGCGTCTTCAAGTTCGCGGACATCGGTGCACCGCCGTTCGAGATCGAGAACAGGTTGCTCGCGTCCCACCGCCCACTGTTCGCCAACCATGTGTCGAGGATCGGTCGACCCACCGCGTCACCGATGACCGTCATCATGTTGGCGCCCTCGGCCTCGACCGTGTCCCACACGAGTTCCGGATCGAGTGTGCCGCGCGGCAGGACCGACTTCCCGCCGGCCAACGCCCACATGAGCGTCACCCACGAGCCGGCCGCATGCATGAAGGGAGCGAGCAGCAAGGCCGTGAACCCGTCGACGATGCGGTCGGTGAGTTGGGTGACCTCGTCGATCGGACCCACCATCCGCATCGGGTCGCCGCCACCGAGGCACGCGAAGAACGCATCGTCCTGGCGCCAGACCACCCCCTTTGGCATGCCCGTGGTGCCACCGGTGTAGAGCACGTAGTGGTCGTCGCCCGTCCGCTCGACGTCGGGGCGGGCGGACGCTGCACCCTCGATCGCAGCGTCGTACTCGTCGCCCATCTCGATCGTGTGCTCGACGCTCGGGAGACCGGGCATCACCGCCTCGAGTGGCTGGCGGAAATGCCGCTCGTGCAGGACCACCTTCGCACCGGCGTCGTCGAGCAGGTACTGGAGCTCCGACTCGACATAGCGGAAGTTCACGTTGATCGGTACCGCTCGCGCCTTGAAGGCCCCGAGCATCGCTTCGAGGTACTCCGGCCGGTTCTCGAGGTACAGCGCCACGTGGTCACCAGGGCCGACACCGAGTGTCGCCAGGTGTTGCGCGAATCGATTGGCGTTCTCCTCCAACTGCGCGAAGGTCCGACGGCCCGTGCCCTCGGGTTCGTTGCCGACGATGACCACCACGTCGCGGCCGGTCTCGCCACGACGCTCCAACTCGTCGTACACGTACTCCCACAGGTCGGCGAATGCGGTGGTCGGGGTGGACGACATGACGGCGATCGTAGCGATCCGGATCTGACGCGTCGTCAGGTCCTCGTCGCACGACCGCGCCGCGATGGGCGACAATCGCCACATGTCCCGAGACCGCCCACAACGACTGGTGTTCGGTGAGGTCGCCGACGAGTACGACCGTCATCGACCCGACTATCCCGCCTCGCTCTACGACCTCCTCCTCGACGGGGAAACGGTGGACACCGCCCTCGACGTCGGATCCGGCACCGGGCGGGCGGCGGTCGCACTGGCAGATCGTGGCCTCGGCGGCGTTGCGGTCGAACCGAGCCCCGAGATGGGAGCGGTGGCGCGAACCAACCTTCCCGACAACTGGGACGTCGAACAGAGCGATTTCGAGTCGTGCCACGCCGGCGGACGGACTGACTGGCCACTGATCACGTGCGCGCAGGCATGGCACTGGGTCGACCACGACCTGGGTCTGGCCAAGGCATCGACGCTCCTCCGGCTGGGTGGAATCCTGGCGCTGTTCTGGAACCGACCGTCGTTCGTCCAGGACGATCTGCGCCGCGCGCTCGACGAGATCTACGACCGGCTCGCTCCCGACATGCAGAGTTCGCTCCGCGGTCGCGGGGCGACGCCGAAGGGCCAGCTGCCGTCGATCGAAGACGGACCGGTTCCCGATGGTTACTCGTCGGTCGAGCGCGACGAACTGTCGTGGGAACGCACTTACACCAGCGACGAGTGGATCTCGCTCCTGGGCACCCACTCCGACCATCGACTGCTGGAACCGGCGCACCGCAGCGAGGTCCACGATGCAGTGCACGCGGCCATCGACGAGCACGGCGGAAGGTTCACCTTGCCCTACCGCGTGGAACTCCTACGGTTCACGACATGACCGAGATCCATCGCGATTCGTTCCAGGCCGAGTAGTACTCAGACGAGTCCGTTCTCCAGCAGTCCCTGGTAGCCGCCCGCCAAGTCGGTTGCCCGGTGGAGACCCAGCTTCTGCAGCATCTCCGCCGCCAGACACGACGAGTACCCCTCGTTGCACACCACGATGACGCGGATGTCGTGGTCGGTCGCTTCGGCGATACGCCACTCACTCTTCGGATCGAGGCGCCACTCGAGGACGTTGCGGTCGACCACCACGGCCCCGTCGAGCGATCCGTCGCGCTCGCGCTGCTCGATGGGCCGGGTGTCGACCACCAGTGCGCCAGCGGCCATCTCGTCGGCGAGCGCCCGCGCCTCGACTCGACCGAGGCGCGACTGCAGTTCGATCCGGTACGACTCGATGTCCATCGCGCTAGCGCACGGCGACGGGGGCAACCGGAGCACCGCTCGCTCCGGTGAAGGGCTCGGGCGTGGCCGACAGCTGGAAGCTGTAGCGGCGGTCATCGTGGCAGGCGTCCGCCAATGTCTCGAGATTCCAGTTCTGCCCCTGCAACATGCCCATGTCGCGCAGCGCCAAGAGGTGGAACGGAAGGAACACGGAGTCGTCCTGCGGCGGGAACGGGTCTGGGTTCTGTGAGTCGACGGCATAGGCAGCCACGTCGTGACGGTGGAACCACGTCGCGCACTCTGGCGCCAGCCCGGGAGAACCGCGCTCGTAGGTCTTGCGGTCGCCCGCGAGGAAACGGCCCATCTGTCCGGTCCGGACCAGCACCACGTCGCCGGCCTGGAGTATGACGCCAGCAACCCCGAGCGCATCGTCGAGTTGCTGCGGGGTGACGAACGCTCCGTGTTCGAGGCAGTCGGTCGCCTGGGTCCGTGCTACGTCGAGGAGGACCCCTCTCGTGACGATCGGACCGACTTTGTCGATCCCACATCTCGTGGCCCCGGCCTCCACGGTCACGGTGTCGACGGGGAACCCGTTGTAGAGCTGCCCGTCGTAGCCCACGTGACTCAACGCATCCCAGTGGGTTCCCGACTGGAGCCCCATCGTGACTGTGTCGTCGTTCAGTTGCCCCGTGGCCGGGTCGCCGGTGAACGCGAAGTTGTGCATCGTCAGCGTCCGTAACGGCGGCAGTCGGGACGACTGGCCCATCAGCTTCGGACCGCCGATGTCCGCCGGGATCGCCAGCGAGATCGGCGTCCCGTCGACGACGGCCGACGCGCCGCGAACGACGGCCGCATCATCGATCAGGTTCAGGGTGCCGCGCTCGTCGTCGTCGCCCCACCGACCCCAGTTGGAGACCTGTGGTGCGAGCTCGCGCACCGTGTCCATCACCCTCATCGACGGTCAGACTACGTAGGTGGCGCCTGCCTTCTCGGCAGCCTCACGGCGGTAGCGACTCGTGGAGTGCTCCGAGTCCTTGTCGAACTGCGGGATGACCTCTTTGCCGAACAGTTCCATCGACGCAACGACCGACTCGGTGTCGAGCGTGTTGGTGGTGGGACTGAACGTGAGCTGATCGAACCCGCAGTCGGCCCAGGCCTGGACGCCGCGGGCACAGTCGTCAGGGTCGCCGACGATGGCGAGACCGTCGTCGGCCATCTTCTCGACCATCTCGGGCGTGGGCTCGGGAAGGCGTTCGGGCCACTCGGGCAGCCCCTTCGGCTTCGGGATGTTGTCGAGCCAGTGGAACGCGAGGCTCGAGTAGTAGTTCATCTGCATTCCGGCCGCGACCTCGAAGGCCTTGTTGCGGTCCTCCATGCACACCATGTTGGTGACGCCCATGATGTTGTCGTTCACGTAGTCGCCGACGGGTGTGGCGTTGCCGATCTCGTTCTTGTAGTTCTCGACGAGCGGCGCCAGTCGTGTCGGCGATCCGGTGGTGAAGCAGAAGGTCCCGAGCCCCTTCTCGGCCGCCTTCCCGAACGTGGGAGGCGAACCAGCCGCGACCCACATGGCGGGATGACCCCAGCCGTTGGGCTTCGGGAAGATCTCGCGTTCGGGGAGGCGGAAGAACTCACCTTCATAGGAGTACTTCCCTGGCTTCCACATCTTCGGGATCTCGCGGATCGACTCCTCCCACATGGCCTTGGTGATCTCGAGGTCGGGAATGTCGAACCCGAACACCTCGGTCGAGGAGGAACCTCGGCCGGTCCCGAACTCGTATCGTCCCCCGAAGAGGTGGTCCATCAGTGCGACCTTCTCCGCGATACGAGCCGGGTGGTTGACCTTGGCGGTGATGTTGAAGATCGCCGAACCGATGTGGATGCGCTCGGTCTTCGCTGCGACGTAGCTGCCGTAGACCTCGGGTCCGGGCATGTGGCTGTACTCGTCGAGGAAATGATGCTCGGGCGCCCACACGTACTTGAAGGCGTTCTGATCGGCAGCGACCGCGACGTCGACGTTGCGCATGATGCGGTCGTGCTCGGCACGAGGATTGACCTCGCGCTCGAACTTGGGCACGAAGAGCTGGGCAAAGATGCCGAATTCCATGGGGTTTTCCTGGTCCTACGAGCCGGAGACGTTGAAAACGCCGCGGTTGAGCTTGCCGTCGTGGAGGTCGTCGAGCGCCGACTGCACGTCGGCGAGCGGGTAGGTGCACGACACGAGTTCATCGAGCATGAGTCGACCCTGCTGGTAGAGACCGAGCAGCATCGGGATGTCGTGGTGGGGACGGGTCGTGCCGTAGCGACAGCCCATGATCGACTTGTCGTTGTAGAGGTCGTTGACCACGAAGCTCGCCTCGGTGCCCAGCTTCGGCACGCCGACGAGCACGCAGTTGCCGCCCCAGTCGAGCATGTCGATCGCCTGGCGGATCAGCGCCGGATGACCGACGCATTCGAAGACGTGGTCGGCGCCGTTCGGGAGGAGTTCCTTCACCGCGGCCGTCGTGTCCTGCGTCGCCGATGCATCGATGAAGTCGGTGGCACCGAAGCGCTTGGCCTCGGACTCCTTCGCCGGGTTCATGTCGATGGCGATGACGCGACCAGCGGCGGCGATGCGCGCCCCCTGGAGGACGTTGAGGCCGATGCCGCCGGTGCCGATCACGACGACCGACTCCCCCGGCCGGACCTTCGCCCGGTTGAGGACGGCGCCGACGCCGGTCACCACACCACAGCCGACGAGACATGCGCTGGAGAACGGAATGTCGTCAGGGATGACCACGGCCTGGTTCTCGAGGACGACGGTCTCCTCGCAGAACACCCCGGTGTTGGCGAACTGGAACGCCTTCTCACCTCCGACGGTGAAGGGGCGACCGAAGCGACCCATCGTCGAACGGCAGTGCGTGGGCTCGCCGCGATCGCACGCCGCGCACGAGCCGCAGTTGCCAAGTGTGGTGAGGATGACGTGGTCGCCCTCCTTCACGCTGGTGACGCCCTCCGACACCTCGACGACGACGCCGGCACCCTCGTGCCCGAGCACGACCGGTGTCGGGAACGGGATGTTGCCGTTCACGACCGAGACGTCGGAGTGGCAGAGACCCGCGGCCTCGATACGCACTCGGACCTCGCCGCTGCGCAACCCCCGGAGTTCGATGTCGTCGCGAATCTCGAGTTCGCCGGTCCAGACCAGTCCAGTCATCGTCACGCCCAAAACTGTAACACGTTCTAGTTTCTCGCCGACAACCGCCGTCCTCCGCCACCATTGCCCGGTCCGGGTCGTGGGTGCAGGTCCGGTCGATGGCGCCGCTGTGGGCGGCGTCAGTGACCACACCTCGGGAGCGCACGATGGAACTCAGCGGCAAGAACGTCGTGATCACCGGGGCGTCGCAGGGCATCGGGGCGGCGCTGGCCCGCGAGTTCGCCGACGCCGGCGGCCGGGTCATCCTCGCAGCGCGCTCGGTCGACAAGCTCGAGGCACTCGCCGCAGAGACCGGCGGCGTCGCCCATCCCGTCGACCTGCTCGACCCCGAACAGACCGAGCGATTCATCGACGATGTCGAAGCAGCACACGGGCAGATCGACGTGCTCGTCAACAACGCTGGCCTCGACTCGTCCCGGCCGGCAGCGGCCGAGGACGTCGAGACCATCCGCCGCGTGACCCGCCTCAACCTCGAAGCCCCGATGGTCCTCACCCGGCAGGTGCTGCCCGGCATGCTCGAGCGGGGGTCGGGCCACCTCGTGTACCTCTCCTCCTTGGCCGGCACGGCGTCGTTCCCCACCATGAGCCACTACGCGGCAACGAAATCCGCCACGATCAATTTCGCCGGCTCGGTCCGCTGGGAGGTGCGCAAACACGGCGTCGGGGTCACGGTCGTCGCGCCCGGACCGGTCGACACGGAGATGTGGGATCGCTACGAGGATCTGCATGGATCGTCCGGCAACATTCGCCGGCGATTCGAACGTTTGCAGCTCCTCCCCAAACTCTCGCCGGAGGCCCTGGCCGAACGGACGGTCGACGCCGTGCGCGAGGGGCGCCGCCACGTCCGTCATCCGAAACGACTGTCGCTCAACTTCTGGCTCAACGAAGCGCCCCGACGGATTGTCGAGGTCGCGCTCACGGGCGTCCGGTTCGACCCGACAGGACGTGAGTAGACCCCAGCCAGCGATGGAATCTGACGCGGTGTCAGATACTGTCGGATCCGTGGCCACGAACGAGTTCGACTTCATCTTCCGGGGCGGATCGGTCGTCGACGGCACCGGGTCACCAGCCCGGCGCGCCGATGTCGGCGTCACTGACGGACGTGTCACCGCGGTTGGTGACATCGCGGCCGACGCCGAGTCTGGTGAGGAGATCGACATCACCGGCAGGGTCCTCGCACCGGGCATCATCGACCCGCACTGTCACTACGACGCGCAGCTCCTCTGGGATCCACTCGCGACCCCGTCCAACTTCCACGGCGTCACCACCATCGTCAACGGCAACTGCGGCTTCGGACTGGCGCCACTCACACCCGGCGACGGCGACTATCTCCGCCGCATGATGGCCCGAGTCGAAGGCATGCCGCTTCCGGCTCTCGAGGCGGGCGTCGACTGGAACTGGGAGTCGTTCCCCGAGTACCTCGACCGCCTCGATGGATCGATCGGCGTCAACGCTGCATTCATGGCCGGGCACTGTGCGATCCGTCGCTATGTGATGGGTGACGACGCAGTCGGGAGTGAGGCGACGCCGGAACAGACCGACGAGATGGCGAAGCTGCTCGACGACATGATCAAGGCGGGCGCCATCGGATTCTCGACCGGCCGAGGTGGCCACCAGGACGGCGACGGCCAGCCAGTCGCATCTCGCTGGGCCGCCGACGACGAGATCCTCGCGCTGTGCGACGTCGTCAAGGCCAACGAAGGCACGACGCTCGAGGTCGTCCTCCAGGGCTGCCTCGACAGGTTCTCCGACGAGGAGACCGAGTTCTTGATCGACATGAGCCTGCGCGGCGGGCGACCGATCAACTGGAACGTGCTCTCGGTCGACAGCGCCGACCCCGAACGCACCTGGCACCAGATCGGCGCGGGCGTGAAGGCGGCGGAGCGCGGAGCCCGGATCGTTGCACTCACCATGCCGATCCTCGTGCCGATGAACATGAACTTCCACTCGTTCTGCGCACTGAACCTGCTGCCGGGGTGGGGCGACGTGCTCGCCGGCAGCGTGGACGAACGGATGCCTCGGCTGCGAAACCCCGAGGTCCGCGCCCAGATGCGCTCCGACGTCGAGAAGACCACTGGCGCGCTTCGTCGCATCATCGACTTCCCGAACTACGTCATCGGCGACACGTACGCACCGGAGAACGACGGTCTCACCGGGCGGCGCGTCCACGAGATCGCGGCCGAACGGGACGCCGAGCCCTTCGACACCCTGCTCGACATCGTCCTCGCCGACGACCTCCGCACGGTCGTGTGGCCCTCGGCCACCGACAACGACCCCGACTCCTGGAAGCTGCGGGCCGAGATCTGGGAGCACGAGCACGTGATGATCGGCGGGTCCGACGCAGGTGCCCATCTCGACCGCATGTCCGGCGCTCCGTTCCCCACCAAGTGGTTGGGCGACTGCATCCGTGGGCGCAAGCTCGCCACCATGGAGCGGGCGATCCAGATGATGACCGACGACCCAGCGAAGCTCCTCGGCATCCGAGATCGCGGCCAGGTGGCCGAAGGGTTCCACGCCGACCTGTGGGTCTTCGACCCCGAGACCGTCGATGCGTCGATGGTTCGCCTCGTCGACGACCTGCCCGGCAACTCCTCCCGCCTGGTCTGCGATGCGCACGGCGTCGATCTCGTCATGGTGAACGGCGTCCCGATCGTGCGTGACGGAGATGCCACCGGCGACGTGCCGGGCAAAGTCCTGCGCTCAGGGGTCGACACCGAGACGGTGGCAGTCCCCGGCGCCTAGTTCAGGCAGAACTCGTTTCCTTCGGGGTCGAGCATCGCGATCCACATGCCTTCTGGCTCGTCGAAACGGCCGACGATCGACGCGCCCGACGTCTCGAGTTCCGATGCCTTGGCCTCACGTGCCTCCCCGAGATTGACGTCGAGGTGAAAGCGGTTCTTCGCGGCCTTTCCCTCGGGCACCTTGAGGAAGAACACCCGCGGACCGATGCCGTTGGGGTCCACGATCGCGAACGCCCGGTTGGGGTCGCTGCGATCGATCCCGAACGCGTCGAGCGCGTCCTCCCAGTTGTCGAAGCCGGGAGGAGGAGGCTGCTCGACGTAACCGAGGACCTCGCACCAGAACGCACCGAGCCCTCGGGGATCGGCGGCGTCGACGGTGACCTGGAACGTGTGTGCCATGGACAGATTCTCGCGGCCTCGGCGAAACCGCGCTCGTCCGACCTCAGCTCGGCCAGATGATCGACTGCATCTCGCTGTAGGCGTGGAGACCGAAGCTGCCGCCGTCACGGCCGACGCCCGACTGCTTCATTCCGCCGAAGGCTGCCTCGTGATGGCGTTGCAGGGTGTTGAGACCGACGTTGCCCGACCGCAACTGGCGCGCCACGCGGATGGCTCGACCGGAGTCACCGCTGAACACGTAGTCGTACAGCCCGAACTCGGTGTCGTTGGCCAACGACACCGCCTCGTCCTCGTCGTCGAACGGGAGTGCCACCACGACCGGGCCGAAGAACTCACTCTGCACGGGTGCGTCGTCCGGCTTGCAGTCGGCGAGCAGCGTCGGGGCGATGTAGTAGCCGCGGTCCATGTCGGGACGGTCGCCGCCGGCCCGCACCGATGCTCCCGCGGCCTTGCCGGCATCGATCATGCCCTGCACCCGATCACGGTGCATCTCGGTGATGACCGGGCCGACCACCGTGTCCTTCTCGACCGGGTCGCCGACCTTGAGGTGTCCCGCTGCCTGCGCCATGCCGGCGAGCAGCGGTTCGTAGATGTCACGGTGCGCGATCACCCTCGTGGGCGCGGTACAGATCTGACCCGAGTGGAACGCCCAGGTGGACACGAGCTGTGGGATGACCCGCTTCAGGTCGGCATCGTCGAAGACGAGCGCTGCGCCCTTGCCACCGAGCTCGAGGAGCAGCCGCTTCATCGATCCGCCGGCGACTGCGCCGATCGCCTGGCCGACCCCGGTCGACCCCGTGAACGAGATCATGTCCGTGTGCGGGCTGGCGACGATCGCCTCACCCACGTCGGCGCCGGATCCGGTGACGATGTTGACGACGCCGGGCGGGAAGCCGACCTCGTCGAACACCTCGACCAGTCGGATCACTGCCAACGGGTCCTGAGGTGCCGGCTTGATGACGACGGTGTTGCCCATCGCCAGCGCAGGGCCGATCTTGCCCGCGCAGTTCACGGCCGGGAAGTTGTACGGCGTGATGCAGGCGACGACGCCGACGGGGCGACGCTCGACCACGGCGCCCATCAGTGCGCCCGGCGCCAACGGCGTGGTCGGGATCTCCGCCGGCGGGAACGCGATCGAGTGCTGCTCGGTCGCGCCACGGGCATAGCGGTCGAGGCGATCTGCGACGCTCGGCAGCTGCATGGTCTTGGCCACCCGCATCGTCGCACCCGTCTCCGCCTGCACGAGCTCCACCAGGTCGGGGATCTTCGCCCGCACGAGTTCCGCCGCCTTCGACAGCAGCTCTGCTCGATGCTCCGGCGTGCTCCGGCTCCACGCCGGGAACGCAGCGGCCGCTGCTTCGGTGGCGGCGACGGCCTGCTCCACCGACGCCTCGGGAGCACCACCGACCTCCTGTTCCGTGGCCGGATTGATGATCGGGTAGGTCCCCCGCTCGCCCTCGACCCAGTCGCCACCGATCAACATGCGGTACGTCATGTGGCGGACGGTACACCGATCTGACACACCGTCAGAAACGTACGTACAGTCGGTCGACATGGTGCTCGAACTCTTCCGACTCGATGGCCGCGTCGCGGTCGTCACTGCAGCCAGCCGTGGGATCGGCGCCGCGATCGCCGAGGCATACGCCGAAGCCGGCGCTGACGTCGCGATCTCAGCACGGACGAAGGAAGATCTCGACGCCGTGGCAGAACGGATCGAGGCCCACGGTGTGAAGGCGCTCGTCCACACGGCAGATCTCGGGACGCGTGACGCGATGTCCGAGTACGTCGACGCCGTCGTGGACGAGTTCGGCAGGATCGACGTCGTGGTCAACAACGCCGGAGGGTCGTTCCCGACCTCGTTCCTCGACACCAGCGAGCGGGCGATGAGCAAGGCGCTCGAATGGAACGTGATGACTGCCTTCAACCTGACGCAGCTCGCCGCACCGCATCTCCTCGCACACGACACCAGCGCAGTGGTCAACATCGCCTCGGCCACGGGCCTCTATCCGGAACGAGGGTTCCTCGGCTACGGCACGGCCAAGGCCGCAATGCTCGCGATGACCAAGAACCTGGCCCACGACCTCGCACCCCGGGTCAGAGTCAATGCCATCGCCCCGGGAGCGATCGACACCCCGGCGCTCGAGCTGGTCACGACGGACGACGGCCTGACCCAGACGCTGATCGACAACACCCCCATGCGACGGATCGGTGTCACCGACGACATCGCCGCCGCCGCGCTCTACCTCGCATCGGACGCGTCGTCCTACGTGACCGGGCGGGTGCTCGCCGTCGACGGCGGCATCGAGACCACCAACCTCCCGCTCGGCATGCCCGATCTCACCGGCCCGCCCCCGACCTCGGAGTAGACGATGGAGAAGCTCGCGATCCTTCGGTGGCGCGATCCCGACGACGCGCCCGACACCGATGCCTTCCTGACGGCCGCCGACCGCATCTGTCGTGCGGGCCATTGGGCCACCGCCTACGTCGAGCACACCGGCGACGCAGCCGCATTCCGCTACGGCGACGACCCTGACGGACTGGTCCTGTCGTCCGGGCTCATGGTGTGGGTCGACCAGCACGAACAGGCGACCGAGATCGTCGACCAACTCCCGAAGACCGGGCGCAGCACGCCGTACCTCCTCACCGAGTCGGTTCCGCTCGAGTGGGCGTCCCGCGACTGGGTCGACGGCGTTCGCTCGCCGGGGGTTGCGTTGCTGACCGCATTCCCCAAGATCGATGCGATCGACCACGAGACGTTCTACGAGCGGTGGCACGGGTCGCATTCGAAGCTGACGTTCGAGATCCACCCGGTGAAGCGCTACCTGCGCAACGTCGTGACCCGTCGCCTGGGCGACGGCCCGGTGGCCGATGCCATCGTGACCGAGGTGTTCGCCGCCGACGACCTCCTCGACCCCAGTCGTTTCTACGGGGTGAGCGAGCCCGAGCTGTCGTGGCAGGACGCCATGGGCAAGATCAACGAAGACCTCGTGACGTTCGCCGACATGGACCGCCTCCAGACCGCGCCGACCGAGGAGATCATCCTGCGGAGCGCTCCGTGGGAATGATGAGCGCGCTGTCGAGTTCGGCCCGGACTGCAGGGACCTGGTCGATCACCGCCAAGCCGAAGATCGCGTAGGCGATGCCGTAGAACGCCATTCCCGGGCCGTAGATGGTGAAGCCGACGAGTGCGACGATCCAGATCACTGCGGGGCCGACGTCGACACCGAACTCCTTGATCTGACGTCGGAGGTAGAACGCCTCGACCAACTGCACCGCCAGAGCCACGAGGAGGACCACCACGGCGAGCCCGACCGACTCGAGGGCCGCGATGAGGGCGACCGTTGGCGAGACACCCATGAGGATGCCGACATCGGGAAGCATCGCCATCACACCGGCGATCAGCCCGAGCACGACCGGCGCGGGCAGGTCGACGAGCTTCGCCGTACCGAAGACGACCAGACCAACGGTCGCGCCCTGGGTCAGGAGCGCCGACACCGTTCGGCGGGCGCGGTGGGTGGCGTTGGAGAGGACGTTCGTGAACACCTGGCGCCGCCGACCCTCGGCCACCTGTCCCACTGCGCCCGCCGCGATCTTCGGTCCGTACACCAGCAGGAAGATCGTCAGGATCGCCGACACGAAGTAGACGGGGAGCGTCGGCGCGTTCTGTGCCAGTGCACCAGAGCCGCTGCCGACGCGTTCGTCGAGTGCATCGAGGAACGACTCGGAACGACGTGAGAGGTCGATCTCGCGGGCAACGCTGCCGATCTCGTCGTTGCGCTCTTCGAGTCGCTCGATGGCGTCGGGCATGACCTCCTGCAGCCGCTGGACCTCGTTGTCGAGGTCGGCGACCGCCCCGAACACGAGTCCGCCGGCAAGACCGGCGATGGCCAGGAACGTCAGTGCCACCGCGACGCCGCGCGGCATCCACCGATCGAGCTTGTCGACGATGGGTTCGACGAACACGGCGACGGCGATGGCGGCCGCGGTCCATGCGAGCACCCGGTGAGCCGCGACGAACGCCCCACGAGCGACGATGAACCCGAGAACGACCGAGATCGCGAGGATCGCGGTGGTCCACGTGATGCGCACGGTTCGGGCAGGTTCCTCGACGCTCATCCGCGACGTACTCGACATCGAGTCGTACGGTACCGATCGTGACCCAGCCGATCGGCGATGCGGACGGCCGGGACCGCCGACCGAAGCGGTCAGTGGTCGAGGTCGATCTTCCCTCTGCGCTCCGCGTGCTCGTCGCCGCACTCGGAGCGGCTGCCGTGCTGGCCATCCTCCAGCAGGCCCCGTCGATGATCACCAAGGTCGGCGTGGGCGTCGTGCTCGCCCTGGCGTTGGACCCCGTCGTCGTGCGCGTCCAACGTCGGCTGTCGTGGCAACGAGGCACCGCGGTCGCACTCGTCGGCGGCGTCCTCGGGCTCGTATTCCTCGGTGTACTGGTCGTCCTCGGCCCGGCAGCGATCGACCAGGCAAGCAGTTTGCGAGCCGACCTGCCGAGCACCATCGAGGAGTCCTATTCCTGGCCAGTCATCGGCGAACGACTCGAGAAGGCCGACGTCGCCACCCGTGTCGACGAGGGCATCGACAATCTCCCCGCCAACCTCGACGACGCGACCATCACCCGCTACGCCGAAGACCTCGTGGGCGGTCTCCTCACCACGGTCGTGGTGCTGGTCACTGCCATCGCCGTGATGCTCGACGGCGCGTCGATCGTCCAACGACTCAGCGACCTCGTACGTCCGCAACGGCGCGAGGCGGTGATCTCGATCGGTCGTGTCATCTACCAGACGTTCGGCAACTACTTCGCCGGCTCACTGTTCGTCGCCATCCTCAACGGTTTCGTGGTCCTCTCGCTCGCGCTCGTCTTGGGCGTGCCGCTGGCACCGTTGGCCGGGCTCTGGTCGGCGCTCACCAACCTCATCCCGCAGATCGGCGGCTTCCTGGGAGGATCGTTCTTCGTGCTCCTCGCCCTCACCGAGGGGCCGGTGCCCGCAGCGATCGCCGCCGTCGTGTTCGTCGTCTACCAGAACGTCGAGAACAACGTCATCCAACCTGCCGTCGTCGGCAAGGCCGTGGACCTGACGCCACCGACCACGATGTTGGCTGCCCTGATCGGTGGGGCCGTCGCCGGCGTGCCGGGCGCACTCGTGGCCACGCCGATCATCGGTGCGGTCAAGGTCCTCTACCTGCGAGATCGGTCCGACGGAACGCTCGACCTCGTCGGGATCAGCGACCCTCGACCGGACGAAGGCGTCTGATCAAGCCTCGAGGTCGAGCCCGAGCATCTCGATCGCGTTGCCACGGACCAGCTTGCGAATGACGTCGTCGGGCAGGTGGCCCATCAGCTTCTCGGCCACCGCCTTGGTGTGCGGCCACGTCGAGTCGGAGTGCGGGTAGTCGGTCTCGAACGTGATGTTGGAGACGCCGACGCGGTCGAGCATCTCGAGTCCGACCTCGTCGTCGAAGAAGCAGCCGTACATCTGGCGGTAGTAGTAGCTCGACGGCGGCTCGGGAACCTTGTCGCCCACACCACCCCACGCACGGTTGTCCTCCCAGACCTTGTCGGCCCGTTCGAGGATGTAGGGAATCCAGCCGATCTGGCCCTCGGAGTACGCGACCTTCACGGTCGGGAACTTCTCGAGCAGTCCGGAGAACAGCCAGTCGCTCATCGACGCCATGGCGTTGTTGAAGGTGAGCGTCGACCCGACTGCCGCCGGCGCGTCGTCGGAGGTCGAGGGCATCTTCGACGACGAGCCGATGTGCATGTTGATGACGGTCTGCGTCTCTTCGCAGGCCTGTACGAACGGTTCCCAGTAGCCGTCGGCGTCGTGGACGCTGGGCAGGCCGAGGTAGGGCGGGATCTCGCTGAAGCAGACCGCGCGGACGCCGCGTGCAGCGTTTCGGCGGATCTCCGCAGCAGCGAGCTCGACGTCCCAGAGCGGGATGATGCACAGCGGAATCAGTCGGCCGTCGGTGCCGCCGCACCACTCGTCGACCATCCAGTCGTTGTAGGCCTCGACGCACAGCTTGGCGAGGACCTTGTCGTCGGCCTCCATGAACGTCTGGCCACAGAACCTCGGAAAGCTGGGGAAGCAGAGCGAGGCCTCGACGTGGTTCACGTCCATGTCCTCGAGCCGCGCCTTCGGGTCGTAACACCCGTCGCGCATCTCCTCGTAGGTGATGCCGACGACCTTGACCTCGTCGCGGTCGAAGCCAGCTGCGGCCGACAGCCGGGTCTGCGGAACGCGCTTGTCCTCGTAGATCCACCAGTCGCACAGCTGCCCGTCCGGGTCTGGCTCGTAGGTGAAGTTGCCGCCGACGAAGTTCATGTTGCCGGCCTCCTGGATCACCCGAGGACCGACGTCCTTGTACTTTGCGGGCAAGCGGTCCTGCCACACGTTGGCGGGTTCGATGACGTGGTCGTCGACGGAGACGATGCGAGGAACTTCGGCCATGTCCGCCAGCGTATCCGAATCTGACGCGGTGTCAGATTTCTGGGTAGCGTCCCGACCATGGCTGAATTCGAGATGGACGTCGGCGGCGAGATCCGGCTGGGCAGCTATCTGTTCACGATGATCGAGCCCCATCCGGGCCACGAGGTCGCGTACAACCGTTGGTACGAGCGAGATCACTTCTACGCCGGCTGCATGATCGGCCCGTGGTTGTTCAGTGGCGCTCGCTTCGTGGCCACGCGTGACCTCAAGGACCTGCGCATCGGCGACGAGCCCGACCTCTTCGGCGAGCACGACGGTTCGACGCTGTCGATGTACTGGGTGATCGACGGGAAGATGGGCGACCACTTCGACTGGGGCTCGCGTCAGGTGCGCTGGCTCCACGACAACGACCGGATGTACCCCGAGCGCGAGCACGTGCACACCAACCTCTACTCACACCGGTCGACCGCCGAACGCGACGCTGACGGCACCCCCGTCGAACTCGCGCTCGAGCATCGCTACCAGACCGTGGTGGCTGCCTGGATCGAGCGCCACGACAAGGAGTGGCCCGCCGATCCCGACCTCGCCGGCGGCGTCACCGAGCTCGTCGAACGCTCACACCCCGCGCCGATGCCCGACGACGCACCGCTCACCCAGAAGCGGTTCGAGAACACCAGGAACCGTCAGCTCACCCTCTGGTTCGCCGACGCGCCCGCCGAAGAGGTCATGGCGCAGGTCGCCGCTTGGGGCGAGTCGATCGCCGACACCGGCCGACTGCTCTGGGCTGGCCCCTTCAAGCCGACCATCCCTGGCACCGATACTTACATGGACCAACTCTGACCCCCCCCTTTTTGTTCTGGGTGCCATTCGCGTGAGCTCACCGGCGCGAAGGACCCCCAGAACCGGACGGGAATTGTTCTGGGTGCCGTTCGCGTGAGCTGAGTGGCGCAACGGACCCCCAGAACGGGAGTGGTCAGGGCGCGCGGTGGCAGCCGACGAGGTGGTCGTCGACGAGGCCGGCTGACTGCATGAAGGCGTAGACGATCGTCGGGCCGACGAACTTGGCGCCGAGCTTCTTCAACGTCTTCGAGAGTCCGACGGCGACCGGTGTGTTGTCGGGGACGTCGCTGATCAATCCGAGCGGTGCGCTTCGTGGCTCTGGCGCGAACGACCAGACCAGCTCGCTCAGCGACGTGCCTTCGTCGGCGAGCTCGAGACAGATGTTGGCGAGACGGATCGTCGCCCCGATCTTGCCGCGATGACGGACGATTGCAGCGTCTCCGAGCAGTCGGTCGATGTCGGGTTCTTCGTAGGCCGCGACCATCGCGATGTCGAAGCCGTCGAACGCCTCGCGGAACGCCGCCCGCTTGCGGAGGATCGTGATCCACGCCAGACCGGCCTGGAACGCCTCGA
Organism: Acidimicrobiales bacterium; assembly: GCA_038255425.1. Taxonomy (GTDB): domain Bacteria; phylum Actinomycetota; class Acidimicrobiia; order Acidimicrobiales; family Salinilacustritrichaceae; genus Salinilacustrithrix. Next base: position 8,116 of record JBBSLH010000017.1, on the reverse strand, counting down.
GCGACAGGAGCTCGAACAGGCCCCGCTCGTCGCGGGTCGGGTGGCCCCACTCCTCGTCGTGATAGGCGACGTAGAGCGGATCGGCGCCGCACCACCAGCAACGGCTGACGCCGTCGCTTCCCTCGATCAGCGAATCGGTCACCGACACCACCACCCCGAAGTCGACCGGAGAGACCTCGGAAACCGGTGCCTATTTCGTCGAGAACGACATACCCGAGGAACTCGACGGCTCCGCCACCGGAAACCGGGGCTGATTCCGTCGAGAACGAGGGTCATTGGTCGAGGAACGACTTGAGGAGGTGGTCGGCCTGGGCGCTGACGAGTTGGGCGCCGCCGTCGACGACGAGGTCGAGGCCGGTGACGTAGCGCGACAGGTCCGAGGCGAGGAAGACCGCTGCGTCGGCCACCTCGTCGGCGGTACCCACTCGTCCGAACGGGATGCGGCCCTCGACATCGGCACGCAGACCGGGGTCGGCGAGGAGCGGCGCGGTCAGCGGTGTCTCGGCGAAGGTCGGCGAGACGACGTTCACCCGGATCTCCGGGGCGTACTCGATGGCGGCCGACTTGGTGAGTGCGATCATCCCGGCCTTCGCCGCCGAATAGGGTGCCTCTCCTCTGGTGGGGCGGACACCGACGCCGCCGACGTTGTTGATGATCGAGCCGCCGCCGAGGGCCGAACGCAGATGCGGAACCGCGGCACGGATGGCCACGAACGTCGCCGTGAGGTTCACGGCGAGCAGTCGGTCCCATTCGTCGTCGGAGTATTCGTGGAACGTCTTGAGCATGCCGAAGCCGGCGTTGTTGAACAGTGTCGTGAGCCCGTCCATCACGTCGACGGCCTCCTCCACTGCGTTCGACAGCGCCTCACGGTCAGCCACGTCGCACGGGATGACGTGAGCGCCGATCTCGTCGCCGACCGCTCGGGCGGCGTCCTCGTTGCGGTCGAGCACCACGACCGTCGCACCCTCGGCGACGAATCGGCGACACGCGGCGGCCCCGATGCCCGACCCACCGCCGGTGATCAGCGCCTTGCGTCCTTCCAGCAAGCCCGACATCACACGTCGCCGTCGATGACCGTGCGGGGCTCTTCGCTGAAGATGACCTGCACCCGACTCATGTCCAACAGGTGCTGTTCATCGGGCGACAGCTTCTCGGCGTAGGCCGGTTCGGAGATGAAGGCGAACAACGAGTCCATCGACTCGAGCCACTGCATCGCCACGCCGTCGAAGCCGCCGCCCGCACCCTTGTCGTCGGTGCACGGATGCTGCTCGTACCGGATGATGTGCTGCGCGAGCGATGGCGTGTCGCGGATGAGCGGACCGTGGACGTTGTGCCAGTGATCGAGGAACTCGTCGTGCGTGAGCGCAGGGTTGCGATGGAGCAGCGCCGTCAGTCGAATCATCAGATCCACTGTCCCGCGTCGACACCGATGGCCTGCCCCGTGATCGGTCGTGCGAGGTCGGAGGCGAAGAAGACCGCCGCGCCCGCGATCTCGGCCGCTGGAGCCAGATAGCCCAGCGCGGTCTGTGCCGCGACCTCGTCGTACACCTCGTCGCGCGTCATGCCGCGCTCCTCGGCCTGCATGTCGAAGTAGATCTCGACGTTCGGACCCATGATGTAGCCAGGGTGCACGGCATTGACGCGGATCCCGTGCTCGCCGAGCTCCATCGCCAACGTGCGCGTCGCCGTGGACAGCGCACCCTTCGACGCCGCATACGCGCCGTAGGCCTTCTCGATGTTGTTGGTCGCCGACATCGAGTTGATCATGATGATGCGGCCATCACCTGCTTGCTTGAGGGCAGGGAGTGCCGCCTGCGTCATCGTCAGCGCACCGAAGAAGTTGACGTCCATCGTGCGGGACCACCGGCGCAACTCCGCGTCCTCGAACTTCGAGAAGTCGCCACCGTGGAACGCGTTGTTCACGACGATGTGCAGCCCGCCGAGTCGCTCGACGGCGATGGCGACGGCTGCGTCGCACGCATCGCGATCGGTGACGTCGACGGCGGCCACCTCGGCCTGGCGCCCCAGATCACGGACGAGGCCGGCCACCTCCTCGGACTGCTCGGTCTTGCGTGCGCACAGGACGACGTCGGCCCCCTCGCGCGCATAGGCCAAGGCGATCTCCCGGCCGAGTCCAGGACCGATGCCCGCGACGAGCGCAACGCGGTTCTCCAACAAACCCATGTCCGTGTCCCCCTAGAAGACCGTGTAGCCACCGTCGAACGTGACGGTGTCGCCGGTGTGGAAGTCGATCGACCGGTCGCACAGGTAGGCGGCCAAGGGTCGGTAGTCCTCGCCGTCGGCCCAGCGGCGGACAGGCGTCCGTCTGGTGGTCGCCTCGCGGAACTGGTCGTTCTGATAGCCACCCTCGGCCATCTCGGTCCGGGTCCAGCCGGGCAACACCGCGTTGACGCGGATCTTGTGCCGAGCGAGGCCTACCGCGGAGGATCGGACCAGTCCGAGCAACGCGGTCTTCGATGCTGCGTAGTGCGGGTTCGACGGCGCACCATGGACTGCAGACGTCGACGAGATGGCGACGATGGCCCCGCCATCGCCCTGCTCGATCATCTGGCGAGCGCAGTCACGCATCGTCAGGAAGGCGCCGTCGAGATTCACGCTCATGACCCGACGCCACTCGTCGAGCGTCAGGTCCTGCAACGTCCCCAGGCCGCTCGTCCCGGCATTGGCGACGCAGATGTCGATGCGACCCAACGCCGACACCGTCTCGGCCACGGCAGCGGCGACCGACCCCTCGTCGGCGACGTCGCACTCCACGGCCACCGCGCGCACGCCGAGCGCCGACAACCGGTCGACGGCGTCCGCCGACTTGTCGGCGTTGCGGGCCCAGACCGCGACGTCGGCGCCGGCCTCGGCGATGCCTTCGGCGAACCCGAGTCCGATGCCGCCGTTGCCGCCGGTGACGACGGCGACCTGGCCCGTGAGGTCGATGCTCAAAGCGACGCGTTCACGGCGTGGGCGGCTTCTGGCCGGTGATGGTCCAGTACACCTGGCGGGCCATGGAGACCTGGAGATCCTTGGTCTTGATGCCCCAGAACTCGAAGCCCATCTGGTGGTCCGACACGTGAGCGAGCATCGAGACTACGACGCCGGCTTGGGCCATCGGGTCGAGCCCGGCCGGGGCCTTCCCCTTGGTGACGAAGTGACGGTTGACCTGCGCCAGCGAGGTGGCGATCTCGTTCAACAGGCGCACACGGATCTGGCGGAACCGGTCGTCGCCCTGCGCGGTTGCGAGGTCGACGACCCGCAGCACCGACGAGTGCGAACCCCAGAAGTCGAAGAACGCCGCCACCAGTCGCTCGGCCGTCTCGTAGCCCGGTGCGCCGGTCCAGGGACCCGCCGTCGCGATGTCGGTGAGGATCTCGCCGTCGTGAGCCGCTTCGGTGGCCAAGACGAGGATGGCCTCCTCGACGTCGGGAAAGTACTGGTAGAAGGTCGCCGGCGACGTGCCCGCCTCGCGAGCGATGTCGATGACCTTCAGCTCGCGATAGGACGACTCGCGCAGCATCGCCTGCGTGTGTTCGAGCAGCTTCTGTCGGGTGGCGAGTCCTCGACGACCCGGCACGCGGCCGTCGGCGGCGCGCAGCTCGTCCGGGTCGATGTCGGGATCGACGTCGGTCTCGTCTGCCGGGGCTTCAGCCATGGCTCGCAGCGTATGACGACCACGCGTCGCACACCGCGTCGACGGTGGTGACCGTCGCCAGCAGCGAGAGCGTGTTGTCGATGACGGCGTCGGCGTACTCCTTCGGGATACCCGCCACGCCGTCGCGAGGAAGCACGAACTGATAGCCGGCGTTGACCCCGTCCATCACGAAGTTCGTCATCCCGACGTTGACCGAGACACCGACGCCGACGATGGTCGTGACGCCGAGGTTCCGCAGCACGGGATCGAGGTCGGTCCCCGCCATCGGACCGAGACCATGCAGCCGAGTCAGCACGAGGTCGGTGTCCTCGACCCCGATCTCGGGAACGAGCGCCGACGCAGACGAGCCGGGCAGCAGCTTGATCGGCGACTTCTGCACGCCTTTGAACAGCCGGGCGTTCTCGTTCGACCCGAGGCCATCGAGACGACGCTCGGCGAGACAGTGCACCACCGGCACGCCAACGGCTCGGGCGGCGACCACGAGTCGGTGGACGGCCGGGATCACCGGACCAGCAGCGGCGGCGAGCTCGGGAAGGGCAGATTCCGCACCGACGACGCCCCCTTGGAGCTCCTGGGTGACCACGACCGTGTGGCCGGGAGCGACGAGAGCGGACAGGTCGACGGGCACGCCGGAGAATGTATCTGACGGCGCGTCAGGTACGATCTGACACACCGTCAGATTTCTCTAGGCAGACTCGTTCGAGGAGCACCGTGGCCCCGCAATCGGAGATTCCACGCATCATCAGCGTCGACGATCACGTCGTCGAGCCCCCGCATGTGTGGCAGGACCGCCTCCCGGCGAAGTACCGCGACGTCGGTCCGCGCATCGAGCGGCGTGGCCTCGCAGGCATGAAATACGTCGGTGGCCAGACCTACGAACTCGACTGGAGCGAAGACGGCGACCCGTGCGACGTCTGGCTCTACGAGGACATCGCCATCCCCCACCGGCGCCACATCGCGTCGGTCGGCTTCCCCCGGGACGAGATGACGGCTTCGCCCATCACCTACGACGAGATGCGCGACGGCTGCTACGACCCGAAGGCCCGTCTCGAGGACATGGACATGAACCATGTCGAGGCATCGCTGTGCTTCCCCACGTTCCCGCGCTTCTGCGGCCAGACATTCAGTGAGGGCCAGGACAAGGAACTCGGGCTGTTGTGCGTCCAGGCGTACAACGACTGGATGGTCGACGAGTGGTGCGGCGACTCCGACGGTCGCCTCATCCCGCTGATCATCGTCCCCCTGTGGGATGCCGAACTCGCCGCAGCCGAAGTCCGTCGCAACGCAGCGCGCGGTGTGCACGCGGTCTGCTTCTCGGAGATCCCCGCCAAGCTCGGACTCCCGTCGATCCACACCGGCGAGTGGGAGCCGTTCTTCCAGGCCTGCGAAGAGACGCAGATGACGATCAACATGCACATCGGCTCGTCGTCGCAGATGCCGTCCACCAGCGCCGATGCGCCTCCCGCCATCGCGGTGTCGCTGAGCTTCAACAACGCCATGGCGTCGCTGTGCGACTTCCTGTTCTCCGGCGTTTTGGTGAAGCATCCCGACCTCAAGCTGGCGTACTCCGAGGGACAGATCGGCTGGCTGCCCTACATCCTCGAGCGCGTCGACGACGTGTGGGAGGAGCACCGAGCCTGGGGTGGCGTCGCCGACCTCATCCCCGAGCCGCCGTCCACCTACTGGCACCGCCAGATCTATGGCTGCTTCTTCCGCGACAAGCACGGGCTCGACTGCCTCGACATCATCGGCGAGGACAACGTCACGTTCGAGACTGACTACCCGCACACCGACTCGACGTGGCCGCACACCAAGAAGGTGGCCGAGGAACTCATGGGCCACCTCCCGCAGCCGATCGTGAACAAGATCGTCCGCGGCAACGCCATCAAGATGCTCCATCTCGATCTGGACGCCTGATCGATCGATCGGAAGAAGGGCTGGCGCCGGCCGATCCAGGCCGGCGAGCGGAGCGAGTGGCCGCAGATAGCGTCAGGCTTCTTCATGCTCGCCCTGATCTCGCTGTTCATCGTCGTCCTGGCATCGCTGTTGGTGACGCGTGTCGCGTCGGTGATGCTCACGCTGACAGGTCTGTCGACTGGATCATCGGCGAGATGATCATCGAGGAAGACGACCGGTTCCGCAATCGGACGATCGAGGATCTCCACCTCGCCGACGAGGGCGTCATGGTCCTGGGAATCGAGCGTGCCGGGAAACGCTGGGTCGGCGCCCCCAGCGCCAACACCAAGCTCCACGCCGATGACCTCGTCATCCTCTACGGCCTCCGCGACACGATCGAGCGCATCTCCGCAGGTGAGCGCCCCGACGAGGAGCCTGAGGGGAATCGAGTCTGATGCTTCCCGGAGTCGTGGCTGAAGCAGCGCGTCGGTTCGGTTCCACGCCCGCGTTCGTGGCTCCGGACGGAACGGCGACGACCTACGACGACCTCGAGGACCGATCGGGCCGAGTCGCCGCCGGGCTCGTCACCGCCGGCGTGGGCGAGGGAGACGTGATCGCCCTCCGGATGGCTTCCGACATCCACTACGTCGTCGCCTACCTCGCTGCGGCTCGCATCGGTGCGATCACCGCCGGGATCAACCCCAAGCTCGCCGTCGCCGAACAGGACGCGCTCGTCGACCTGGTTGCACCGGCCCTGGTCGTGACCGGCCACGAGCAGGTGACCCGCTTTGGTCAGACCTCCGACGTGCCACCGGATCCGGTGCGCCCTCACCCCGATCGTGACGTCGCGATCGTGTTCACGTCGGGAACGACCGGCTTGCCGAAGGGTGCCGCCTTCACCGAGAAGCAGCTCGCAGCCATCACCGAGATCGACGTGCAGAGCCGTTGGGGCGGCGGTGGGCACATGATCGCGTCGACACAGTTCGCGCACGTCGGCTTCATGACCAAGCTTCCCTGGTACCTGCGGCTGGGGTCGACTATCCACATGCTCGACAAGTGGAACGCCGGCGACGTGCTCCGCCTCGTCGACGAGCACCGGATCGCGAGCATCGGCGGAGTCGCCCCACAAGTGGCACTCATGGTCCGGACGCCAGAAGCACAGGCGCTCGACTTCGAATGCGTGCAGTCGATCATCATGGGCGGCGGTGCCTCGTCGCCCACCCTGGTCGCCGATGCCCGACGGACGTTCGGAGCGCCGTACTCGATCCGGTACTCGTCCACGGAGTGCGGCGGTTGCGGGACGGGCACCGCCTTCGATGCCGATGACGACGAGGCGCTCCACACCGTCGGCCGACCTCGTACCGGCGTCGATCTGTCGATACGAGCGGACGATGTCGCATTGCCCGACGGCGAGATCGGCGAGGTGTGCCTCCGTTCCGACGCGGTCATGGACCGCTACTGGAACGATCCCGAGGCCACGGCCGCGGCGATCAGAGGCGGCTGGCTCCACTCCGGAGACCTCGGGTTCATCGACGAGCGGGGACTGCTCCGCCTCGCCGGGCGCAGCAAAGAGATGTACATCCGCGGCGGCTACAACGTGTACCCGATGGAGGTCGAGTCGGCACTCGCCGACCACCCCGCGATCGTCGAGGTCGCCGTCGTGGCCGTCGAAGATGCCGTGCTGGGCGAACGCGGCGTCGCGCACGTCGTCCCGGTCGACCACGACGAGCCACCGTCACTCGACGACCTGCGTGCACATCTCCGCGATCGCGTCGCGACGTACAAGTTCCCCGAAGCGATCCGGATCGTCGACGAACTCCCGCTCACGCCCATGCAGAAGATCGATCGACGGACGCTCGCCGCAATCCGAATCGACTTCGAGTGAGTGCTGACGAGATCCGGCGACGCCACGACGCGGCAGTCGTCGCTGGCAAACCGTCCTATGTCGATCCGGCGACCGGCTATCAGGTCTTCACCGCCCGGTACCTGCTCGACCGTGGGACCTGTTGCGATTCCCTCTGCCGCCACTGCCCCTACCGAAACGCGACTCCGGAGACACCATGACCGTTCGTACCGACCTCGATGAGCATGGCGTGTTGCTGGTCACGCTCGACCGGCCCGAGCGCAAGAACGTGTTCGACGGCGAGCAATGGGACGACGCAGCTGCTGCGTTCGACGATGCTCGGACCGACGGGAGCGTCGCAGCGGTCGTCATCACGGGAGCCGGTGGCGACTTCTCCGCCGGCGTCGACCTGTCGGCGTTCGGCGAGCAGAAGGAGCGAGCCGACGGCTTCTCGTCGGACTACGAGGCATTCATGCACTCGTTGCTCGCGTTCGACAAGCCACTGCTCGCCGCGGTCGACGGCGCTGCGATCGGCATCGGCGCCACGCTCCCGCTCCACTGCGACGTCGTGTACGTCGGCGGTGCCCTTCGGATGCGTTTCCCGTTCGTGTCACTGGGGCTCGTGCCCGAAGGCGCGGCGAGCGTGATGCTCGAACGGGTCGTGGGAACTCGCGTCGCTGGAGAACTCCTGCTCGCGGCCGAGTGGATCGACGGTG
>JBBSLH010000016.1:0-26027 GCA_038255425.1 Acidimicrobiales bacterium | reverse complement strand
GCTTCCTGCTCGGGTGATCTTGACGTGTCGCCGGGAGACCGTCACGTCGTCGAGGAAGATGTCGCTGTCTGGGTGCCGCCCCGCCGTCGTGACCTCACCGTCGAGCACATACCTGCTCCCCGCGTTACGGCCACGGCGGACGACCAGAGCCCCGACGCCCGCGGGGATCTCGTGCAGGTCGATGCCCGAGTCGTCGGGTTCGTTCGTGTGGTCGGGATCGAACGTGATCGTGCTGTCGTCCCCGGCACGATGTTCGAGGGGGGTGCCGCACGACGAGCAGAAGTTCGCTCCCAGCGGGTTCGCGTGCCCGCAGGCGTTGCAGAAGACGTTGTCCGCCATCCAGTCCTCAGCCGTCGATCAGAGCCCGGTAGCCGTCGGCGTCGAGAAGATCGGGCTCGTCTCCTCCGTCGGTCTCGATCACGAAGATCCATCCCTCGCCGTAAGGGTCTTCGTTCAGTCGTTCTGGTGCGTCGCCGAGATCGGCATTCACCGCGGTGATGGTCCCGCCAACCGGCGCAAAGATGTCCGAGACAGATTTCGTGGATTCGACCTCGGCGATCGCCTCTCCAGCCTTGACGGTCGTCCCGACATCGGGCAGATCGACGAACACCACGTCTCCCAGGGCGTCCTGGGCATAGTCGGTGATCCCCACCCGCACCGAACCACCATCGGCGCGGAGCCATTCGTGGTCGGACGAGTACCGGAGGTCGTCGGGCACGTTCATTGCGCGGAGGCTACCCGAAACACCCTCAACCGTCAGTTGACGGTGAGGTCTGGGCGGCCAGTGCCCGATCAGCCCGTCCCTCTGCCAGCGCTTTGCGTCCCAGCGGGAGGTACATCGCCAAGGAGTAGTAGCTCAACAACAGGCCGGGGATCGCTGCGGCCCAGGCCATGGCGGCGTACCAATCAGCCAACGACGTGTCGCTCTCGCTGATCAGGAAGGCCGGAAACACCCCCATGAGCAGGAACGTGGCGGACTTGCCGATCCACGTGACATCGATCCGTCGGGCGCCGGCGGCCGCCAGTGCGAGCGTGGCGATGGTGATGGCCACCTCGCGCACGAGGACGAGCACGGCCACCCAGATGGGCACTGCGCCGTCGATGAGGATCGACCCGACGCCCACGAAGAACAGGAGCCGATCGGCCACGGGGTCGAGGACCTTGCCCACGTTCGAGACCTGGTTCAGACGACGAGCCAGGTACCCATCGACCCAGTCGGTGGCGCCGATGCCGACCAGCAGCCATCCCGCCGCGAACCGGTCATCCTGCCCGAAGAGGAGGTAGACGAAGACCGGCAGCAGCAGCAACCGTACGAGGGTGATGGCGTTCGGCAGTGTGAGAATCCGGTCCTCGTTCACATCGCCTTCCGCGTCGCTGTCCAACTCGCCTCCGTGCGCGGCATCGACCATGGAACGAGGCTGGCACACTGGCGGCCATGGCGACTGTGTTCACCAAGATCATCGACGGCGAGTTCCCCGGACGCTTCGTATGGCGCGACGACACGTGCGTCTCGTTCCTGTCGATCAACCCGCTCCAGCACGGTCACGCACTCGTCGTGCCCATTGCGGAGGTCGACCACTGGTTGGACCTCGACCCTGCCCAGAATGCCCATCTCATGACCGTCAGCCAGTACATCGGCCAGGCCCAGCAGTCCGCCTTCTCCCCCGTCCGCGTCGGTCTCATGATCGCCGGGCTCGAAGTCCCGCACGTCCACCTCCACGTCGTACCGATCAACGGCGTCCACGACCTGGACTTCGCCAATGCGGCACGCGACCCCGACCCGGCCGAGATGGATGCCGCCCGATCGTCGCTGATCGATGCACTCCAGGCCGCCGGTCACGACCCCGGCGTCTGACCGTCAGACCTCGACGCGTTCGGCTTCCTCGATGAGCTCGGGGCCGTTGTTGCGGACGTTGTTCACCTGCGTCGACACCGGCGTGGTGGTGAGGAGGTCGTCCGGTGCCGGGCCGAGCAATCTGCCCAGCATGTCGAGATCGTCGTTGTCGCGGTCGAGCCAGGTCGACCAGTCGTCGCGACCGAGGATCACGGGCATCCGATCGTGGATCGCCGCCATCGTGTCGTTGGGTGTGGTCGTGATGATGGTCACCGACCGGAGCGGCTCCTGATCCTTGTCGGGACCGCGCCACACCGACCAGAGGCCAGCGAACGCGAGCGGAGATCCGTCACCGGACCGCATGAACATCGGCTGCTTCTTGGGTCGCTTGGTGTCGTCGAGTTTCTGCCACTCGTAGAAGCCGTCGGCCGGGATGATGCACCGCCGCTTCTTGTACGACGACTTGTAGGCGTTCTTCTCGGCCAGGGTCTCGGCTCTCGCATTGATCATGCGCGACCCGATCTTGGCCTCCTTCGCCCACGACGGGATCAAGCCCCAGAAGAAGGCATCGAGATGACGCTCGTCGTCGTGCTCGATGACGGCGAACACGTCTTGAGTCGGCGCGACATTGAAGTTGGCGGGAGCAGGCTGCAGGACCGCCTCGGCCACCTGATCGACGCCGAAGTACGCCGAGAGCTCGTCCGGCGTCGATGACGACACGAATCGTCCACACATGGTGTCGACGGTAGCGCCGGACGCCCCGCTCCTGTCACGCTGCAGCCATGGCTGATCTCGACGTCGTGTTGTTCGGACCCACGGGTGTGACCGGGCGCGAGGTCGCCCGACACCTCGCCCGGCGAGCGACGACGCTGGGCTTGTCGTGGGGTGTCGCCGGCCGTGATCGCGGCCGAATCGATGCCGTTCTCGCCACGCTCGAGTCGCAGCCGGACGAGGTGTTGATCGCCGACGTGGCCGATCCCGACTCGATCGACGCAATGGCTACGGCAACAACCGTCATCGCCAACCTGGTCGGCCCCTACGCCCGCTACGGCGAGCCCGTGTACGCAGCCTGCGCGAGGAACGGTACCCACGAACTCGACCTCACCGGTGAGACCGACTGGGTCAGGGCCATGATCGATGCCTACGACGATGAGGCGACCGAATCCGGTGCGAAGATCGTTCCGACGGCCGGCTTCGAGGCGCTCCCCTTCGACCTCGGAGCCCTCCTGGCGGCACAGACACTCCACGAACGCACCGGCGACCCCATCGTCGACGTCGACATCGCTGTGTCGATGTCGTCCACGAAGCCGATGGCCGCCGTGACCGACGCCGTGTCCGGCGGCACCTTCATCAGCGGCGTCGAGGCGATACAGCGTGGGCCAGGGCCCGACTTCACCGATCCATACCTGCTCGACCCTGCCTCGTCCACGGCGAGCGGCCGCTACGACCTCCGACCGCGCAAGCACGCGGCCACCCGCCAGTGGCTTGCACCGATGTTTCCGTCACCGTTCCTCAACCCGGCAGTCGTCCACCGGAGCGCGGCATTGCTCCGCGACTCCGACGACCCGCTGTTCGCCCCCGACTTCCGCTATCGCGAAGGGACGGTCACCGAGGCCACGGTGCCGAAGCCGGCCGCGTCTGCGGCAGCAGCAGCGCTGTCGGTCATGTCGGTGGGGATGGGCGCGGCCGGGCGCCTTCCTTCGGAGATCCGCGGACCGATGGCCAAGTGGCTGTTGCGCATCGGACCGAAGGCCGGAACGGGCCCGAAGCCCGAGGACCTCGACTCGTGGTCGTATCGGCTCGACGTGCGCGCCACCGATGCCCGCGGCGCCACGCAGGATGTCGTCGTCGACGCTGACGGACATCCCGGCTACAAGTCCACGGCGACGATGGTCGGCGAGGCAGCGCTCACCCTCGCCGATTCGATGTCCGGCGTGCCCGATGGCGCCGGGTTCCTGACTCCGGCGACAGCGCTCGGTCTGGCGACGATCGACCGACTCGCGGAAGCTGGCGTCAGGTTCGAGGTCCGCTGAGCCGCGAGGCGAGTGCCGTCAGCCGACCCCACGGGCACGTCGCCATGCGAGTGCCCCGCCGGACTTGAGTCGGTCGATCGCAGTCGAGTGCCCCGGCGCCCGGGGATCGAGTCCGAGTCGACGAAGCTTGGCGTTGACGGCGTAGACCCGAGCTGCTCGCAACAGGTCCTTGGTGTGGAAGACGAGCGAGAGCGACACGGCAAGGCTGTCCTCGACCTCGACCGCGTGGATTCCGCGCGGGGGGATGTAGACCCCGTCGCCCGGCTCGAGCGTGAAGGTCTGGGCATCGTCGGGGATGAAGCCCGTGCGTCCGTATGCACCGCTGTGCATGCCTTCGAGCACCTTCGACTCCTCTCGCTCGTCGCTGTATCTGCCGATCGTCACCCGCTTGACACCCTCGATCTGCAAGAACACGTTGTGCTCGTGATCCAGGTGCGCTGGCGTCACGCTGCTCGACGCCGAGAGGAAGATGTAGCCCTCCCTTCCGACCATGCGATCACCCAGACCCAGCCCGTCGGCGACTGCGTCGAGTCCGGCGTCCAACAGGTCCTTGTACTCGGGGTCCTGCTCGATGTGCTCGATCGACATCCATCGCTTCAGCGCCACCACGTTGCGTGCGATGTGTTCGGGCGGAAGGTCGAACTCCTCGGACCCGTCGACCGAGTGGAGGACGTCGAGCGTCGCGAGATTCATCTCGACCGACTCGGCCGGCAGCGAGCCGGCGAGAGACGACACCCGGTCGTGGGTCAGCCGGGGATCGAGGTGGTAGTCGTGCTTGATCAGGAAGGGCAGGTTTCCCCGATCGCGAGTCCACGCGTCCCGGTCCAACTCGAGGATTGCCATCGTGCCACCAGCCCGTCCAACCACCCAGCACAGGCGGTCACGATGAGCGTAGCTCGCTGAAGATCACCGATCCCCGTGATCTGAGAGACTCGATTCCATGGAATACGTGCGCGTCGGACGGACAGGCCTGCGGGTGTCGGAACTCTGTCTCGGCTGCATGAGCTTCGGTACGCCCGACTGGCGGCCGTGGGTACTGGACGAGGACGCAGCGCGGCCCTTCTTCGAGCGTGCCATCGACCGCGGCATCAACTTCTTCGACACGGCCGACATGTATTCGCTCGGCCGGTCGGAAGAGGTCACGGGTCGCTGGCTCCGGGAGTTCGGCAATCGCGACGAACTGGTCGTGGCCACGAAGGTGTTCTTTCCCCACAGCGATGGCCCCAACATGGGCGGGCTGTCTCGCAAGCACATCGAGCAGGCGTGCGAGGCGAGTCTGCGGCGCCTGGGCCTCGACACCATCGACCTCTACCAGATCCATCGGTTGGACCCGCACACTCCACCGGACGAGATCCTCGCAGCGCTCGACAGCCTCGTGTCCAAAGGGAAGGTGCGATACCTCGGAGCGAGTTCGATGTACGCCTGGGAGTTCATGAAGCTGCTCGGGCTGAGCGAACTCGGTGGATGGAGTCGGTTCGTCACGATGCAGGACCACTACAACCTTCTCGCCCGCGAGGAGGAGCGAGAGATGCACCCACTGTGCGAGTACGAAGGAGTCGGCGTCATCCCGTGGTCACCGCTCGCCCGCGGAAACCTGGCGGGGACGCGTCGAGCCGTCGGCGACGGAGACACCACTCGCGCGACGACCGACGGTCTCGACCAGATGCTCTACACCGCGGACTCCGACGCCGAGATCATCGACGCAGTGCGCGTCGTCGCCCAGCGCCACGACCGTCCGATGGCCCAGATCGCCCTCGCCTGGGTCATGTCGAAGCCCGCGGTGACCGCACCGATCATCGGGGTGACGAAGCTTCCGCAACTCGACGATGCGATCGCCGCGTGTGAGATCGAGTTGACCGGCGAGGACATCGCCGCTCTCGAGGCCCCGTACATCCCGCGTGAACAGACGGAGCTCGGCCGGCCTTCACTCCGGCCCTGACCGGATCCTTGACGCCGTTCTCCGAACCCCCGACGCCCGATCTCCGGACACCGACGTGGCGTAGAGCGTCGGAAATCCCTGCGGTCGTTGTCCATGCTCCGCATCTGCGGCGGACGCTCCTCACGAGCCTCGTCGTGGGCACCATCCTCTTCGCCATCAACCAACTCGACGTCGTGATGGGTGGCGATGCCTCCATGGTGACCTGGGCGAAGGTGGCGCTGACCTACGTGGTCCCCTTCGTCGTCTCCAACCTGGGAATCGTGTTCGCGACGCAGCGGCGTCAGGACGGGTGAGGACTCTCGCGTGTCATCGCTCGAACAACGCTCGCGCCGTCGGATAGTCGGCCTTGCCGTTCGGCGCCCGGGGCACCTCGTCCACGAACAGCAGCGTCCTCGGGAGCTTGTACGCAGACAACGATCCACGGGCGCCGTCGATCGCGTCCTCGGGCGCCAGGTCGGGCTCCTTGCCGTCGAGGGAAGCCACGCCAACCACGCGCTGGCCGAACCGGTCGTCCGGCACCCCGAAGACGAGGCAGTCGGCGACGCCGGGGTGACGCTTGATCGCCTCCTCCACCTCCTCGGGATAGACCTTCTCTCCCCCGGTGTTGATGCACTGACTCCCACGTCCGAGCAGCTGGATCGACCCGTCCTCGCGAACCTGAGCGAAGTCGCCGGGAATCGAGTACCGCACACCGTCGATGACGCGGAAGGTCTTGGCCGTCTTGTCGTCGTCCTTGTAGTAGCCCAGAAGTGTCGACTGACCGATGGCCACCACGCCGGTGCGGTCGGACCCGGGCTCGATGTGTGAGTCGTCATCGTCGAGCACGACGACGTTCGGCGCCGGAGTGAACCGTCCCGTCTCCACCGCCATGCCGTTCATCGACAGCGCGCTCCCCATCATCCCCTCGGTCGCAGCGATGTAGTCGATGATCACCAGCTGTGGGATGTGGCCGAGCAGTCCCTTCTTCGACTCGGCCGAGAACATGGCGCCAGAAGAGAGGATCAACTTCATCGACGAGAGATCATGAGCATCGGGTGCAGCATCGAGGGTCGCCAGCATGGGCCGGGCGAAGGCATCACCCACGACGGCGATCCCGTTGACCGACTCCCGCTCCACCGTGTCCCACAGCTCATCCGTGTCGAGGCCCCGACCCTCCAACAGCACGATCCGGCCGCCGAACGTCATCGTCGGGAGGGTGCCGATCCCGAGTCCGGTCGCATGCATGAGCGGACACGCCGGCATCGACGCGAACTGTTGGCCCGACTCGTGCAGTTCGAGCGCCACGGCCGGGATCTCGTCCACGTGTCCCAGCGGGGTTCGGCCCAGTGCCGGAGGGACCGACACCAGGAGCCCTTCGACCGCAGGCCCGATCGACGACATGACGCCTTTCGGGAGCCCGGTCGTCCCGCCCGTGTACGTCATCGTGATGTCGGTCGGGTCCCGACTGATCCGTGGCGCTGCGTCGAATCCCTCGACGAGGGTCTCCATGGCGACAGCGCCGGGCACGGTGCCGAGCCGCGCGGCGGGGACGATGTGGCTGTCGTCGATTTCCACCAACAGGCGGAGACCGTCGAGCGTCGGAGCGACGCGCTCCACACGATCGGCGAGGCTTGCGTGGAAGAACAACGCCTTCGCCTCGGCGTTCTCGAGCAGGTAGGCCAACTCGTCGTCGACGTAGCGATAGTTGACGTTGACCGGGACGCACCGAGCCTTGAGCGTTCCGTACCAGGACTCGAGGTAGGCAGGGCTGTTGTAGAGGAACTGCGCCACCTTGTCGCCAGGACTGGCGCCAGCATCCACCAGCGCCGACGCGATCCGCGCGGCTCGGTCGTCCAGCTGTTGCCACGTTCGCCGCACCCGACCCTGGACGATGGCAGGCGCGTCGCCGACGGTGTCGGCGAGTGCCTCGAACACGGTTGCGAAATGCGACTCCACCGTCACCTCTGTCGGTCGTCCGTCGACACGAGCATGCCGCACGGCCGGATCGCCCGCTCGCCCTTGACCGAGAGTGCCACCGAAAACGAGGAGAGCCGGTTCCTGAGAACCGGCTCTGACCTGTACTGCTGTGTCGGGCTGGGGAGATTCGAACTCCCGACCTCCTGACCCCCAGTCAGGCGCTCTAACCAAGCTGAGCCACAGCCCGTGGGATCGGTCAATCTAGCTGCGGCGAGCGGGCCCGCCGGAATCGGATCAGGCGAGCCTTTCGACCAGCAGCTCGGCGCCTGGACCGGCCAGCGAATCGACGCCAGCGCGTCTGCCGAGCAGCGAGATGAGGATCGAGGTGCTCGAGCCACGGGCGACTGCACCACTCCCCCATGCCCAGACCTGATCATCGGTCTCGAACCGGATGCCTCTTCGGTGCTTGGTCGGCGACACGAGGCCCGCCTTGCGGCCCACCGACAGGTCCAGTGCTCGGCGCACGACGAACGGGTCGACGTCGTGGTCGATCCCGAGCGGCCGAGCGATGTCCTGACCGTGCGTGATGACGTCGGCGAGTTGGGCGACGAGGCCGACGATCGGCGGCGAGAACGGATTGTCTGCGTTGGCTCGCAGGTCGGCGACGATCGCTGCCGTGTCTCGCTCGGACGAGATCCGTGCGGCCGCGGCGTTGGCTCCGTCGAAACCGCGATGACGGACCATCAGGCGCCCGAAGGCAGGCTTCGAGATGCTCCAACCCACGGTCAGGTGCGCCGCCACGTCGCGGACGGTCCAGCCGTCGCAGAGACTGGGCGTGGCCCACTGGCCGTCGTCGAGCCCCTCGAGGAGATCGGCGACCCGGCGCCGCTCTTCGGCGATGAGTCCGAGCACGGTCACAGCAACCATCCGATGAGCTGGACGAACCGCCAGCCGAGATAGACGATCAGGAACGCCAGCATCACCTTGAAGTGCCACGGAACCGTGGGCGGATCCTCGGCGGTGGCCGGGTCGGCCACGTGGTGTCCCTCGGGACAATCGCCCGTGACGTCGAGCGTGTTCGGGTTGTAGAAGCGGTCGCAATCCGCGCAGAAGGGCATCTCAGGCTCCGAGCGCGGCGGAGACGCGTGACGGCACCGGCCGGCCGATGAGGTCCGACACCTTCGTGGCGACGCGCACCATGTCGCCGAGGTCGACACCGGTGTCGACGCCCAACCCGTCGCAGAGATGGACCAGGTCCTCGGTCGCGAGATTCCCGCCGGCGCCGACAGCGAACGGCGACCCCCCGAGCCCGCCGACCGCCGTGTCGAAGGCGGTGACCCCGAGCAACAACGCGGCGAATGCGTTGGTGAGCGCGGTGCCGCGTGTGTCGTGCAGGTGGAGCCGGACATCTGGCCCGACGGCCGTCACGACGTCGGCGATCCGCTCCGGCGTGGCGATACCGGTGGTGTCTGCGAGCGTGACGTGCGCGCTGCCCGCCGCTCGCACCTGCTCGACCATGGCGGCGACGTCGAAGGCGCCGATCTCCTCGTCGTACGGCGATCCGAACGCGCAGGAGATCACGGTGTCCACGGGTCGGCCACCGGCAGCGACGACGATCTCGGCAACGCCGGCGAGCGACTCCGCCGTCGACTGCTTCACGTTGGCCTGCGAGTACGTCTCCGACGCCGACACCGTGATGGTGAGCGCGTCGGCTTCCGCCGCGACTGCCAGCTCGGCGCCCCGGACATTGGGAACCAATGCCCACCGACGTCCACCGAGCGACCGATCGATTCCTGCGAACACGTCGGCCGCACCCGCCATCGCAGGCACTGCTTTCGGCGACACGAACGCGGCGGCCTCGATGTCGACGACGCCCGCCGAGGCCAGGGCATCGACGAGTTCGATCCGCCTGTCCACGGAAACCGGGGCCTCGGGCTGAAGGCCATCCCGCGGCCCGACGTCGCGGATCGATATCGAATCCGGGAGATCCCAGCTCACCGTGGGAGTTCCACGTCGTCAGGCAGCGTGATCACAGTCCCCGATCTTGCCCTGCCAGCGGTGCTCCGACCCAACGACGTCGGGCCACCTCAACGGTCTACGTGCGGCGGATGGCGAGGATGGCGGTGTCGTCGTCGACCGGTTCGGTGGCGAAGTCCTTCGCCGCCTCGAGCAGGCTCTTGCACAGCACGTCCGGCGGGACGCCCGGGTCGCGACGCAGCGTGTTGGCGATGCGCTCTTCACCGAAGAACTGGTCGCCGGCGCGAGCCTCGGCCAGACCATCGGTGTAGAGGAGTACCAGGTCGCCGGAATCGAGATCGATCTCCTTCGAGTGGTAGCTGGCATTCGGGTCGAGCATGAGCAACGGGCCGGTCGCTCGCAGCGGACGGACCTCCTTCGCATGCCACAGCCAGCCCGCGGGGTGACCGGCCGAGCAGACGCGCAGCGTGCCCGACTCGGTGTCGAACACCACGACACACAGCGAGATGAACTCCTCGACCCGCTCGAGGGCCGACATCTGCGAGTTGAGTTCCTCGAGCGCCTGGGCAGGATCGCGGTACTGACGCAGGAACACCCGCAGCAGGTACTTGGCCTGGAACGCGGTGATCGAGGGCTCGATGCCGTGGCCGGTGACGTCGCCGATGACGGCAGCGATGCGGCTCGGCGAGACGCGGAACACGTCGTAGAAGTCGCCGGCCATGAGCCCTGTGCCGGCTTCATAGACCCTCCCGAGCTCGAAGCCCGGGAAGTCGGGCAGGTCCTCAGGAGCGAGACGAGCGGCCCACTTGCGGGGGGCGAGCTCCTCCTGGGAGAGGACCTCCTGTGCCTTTCGCTCGATCTGCGTCCGGTCCTCGGCGATGCGGGCGACCTTGCGGAAGTCGCGGCTGTAGACGATCGACACGATCACGGGGATCAGGATGAATCCGAACAGCGACTCCGACTCCGGTGTGCCCACGATCGCCACGACACCGCACGCCAGGGCGAGGACGCCGTAGAGCACCGAGGCGTGCAGCTCCTTCCGGAACGACGCTCGGGCGAGAACCGACTGGTCGGATGCGGCGCCGTACTCGCTCTCGATGCGCTGCCAGGAGATCTGGTGGCGCATGGCGGATCGGCCCCACACCACCGCGGCAGCCACACAGGCGATCGCGACGAGCGCGAGGATCGGTTGCTCCATGGTGGACCTCAGGGTAACGCTCGGAGCACTCTGCACCGTTGACGTCGCGTGTCAGGCCCATGAGTTCTCACTGCTTTTCCGGGTATCTCAGTCTCGCTTGCGCACTCGGAGTTTCAGCGGCGTGGCGCCGAGATCGAATGCTTCTCGCAGCGACCGTTCCAGGTAGCGAACGTACGTCTTGGGCAGTTCGCGGTTGGCGAAGAGCGTGAACGTCGGCGGATTCGCTGCGCCCTGGAGGGCGTAGAGCACCCTGGCGCCTCCCGGCGCAGGCTGCGCCTGCTGCGCGGCTCGGATCACGTCGTTGACCTTCTTCGTCGGGACGCGCGTCTCGTACGCGGCGATGGCGCTCCCGAGCGCCGGGTAGAGCCGCTGGACACCCTTGCCGGTGAGCGCGGAGACCTGCAGGACCGGCGACTCGCCGATGAAGTGGAGGCGTTGGCCGACTTGGTAGAGGATCTCGGTGCGTTGCTCGGCGCTGGTGATCTCCCACTTGTTGAGGAGGACGATCACCGGGCAGCCCGACAGGTCGACACGCTCGGCGAGGCGGAGATCCTGGGAGGTGATCCCCTCGCTCGCGTCGATGACGAGGATGGCGATGTTCGACTTGTCGACCGCCTGGAGTGCACGGACGACCGAGTAGTACTCGGTGCCGTCGTCGACCTTCGACCGCCGCCGCATGCCGGCGGTGTCGACGAATCGGATCATGCCTTCTTCGGTGTCGACGACCGTGTCGATGGTGTCGCGCGTCGTGCCGGGCATGTCGTGAACGATCGACTGCTCCTCCCCCGCCAGTCGGTTGAACAGCGTCGACTTCCCGACGTTGGGTCGTCCGACGATGGCGACTGCGATCTCGTCACCCTTCTGCCACGAGTCGTCGAGCTCCTCGGCCATCTCTTCCTCGGGAATCAGCGTCAGGAGCTCGTCGAGGAGGTCAGCCGAACCTGGGCCGTGCAGCGCACTCAATGCACGTGGCTCACCCAGGCCCAGTTCCATGAAGTCCCAGATGAGGTTGTTGCGCCGGGGGTCGTCGATCTTGTTGACGACCAACAGCACCGGCTTGTTCTTGCGCCGCAGGACGGCCGCTGCCATGGCGTCTTCTTCGGTGACCCCGGTGGTGCCGTCGACCACGAAGATCACGATGTCGGATTCCTCCATCGCCTTCTCGGACTGTCGCGAGACCTTCTCGTCGAGCGCGGACCCGCCGGGCAACCAGCCGCCGGTGTCGACGACCTCGAGGTGGCGGCCAGTCCACTCGACCGCCACGACCTTGCGGTCGCGCGTGACGCCAGCTTGTTCCTCGACGATTGCGGTACGGCGTCCGGCCAGACGGTTGACGAGGGTCGACTTGCCCACGTTGGGGCGGCCGACGATGGCCACTCGGGCGGTCATGAGCTGAGTTCCAGTGCAGATCGGAGGGCGAGACCGTCGGTGGCGACGATCTCGACGGGGTGGGGCAGGTCGGCGACCGACATGCCGTCGAGGAAGCGGTCCTCGGAGAGGCACACGTCCGGGAGCAGGTAGCGGTGACCCGCGGGTTGCTGTTCGAGCGTGCGAGCGATGTCCTCGCCGACCATGAGACCGGAGACGGCGATGTTGCCGCCGAAGAAGCGATTCTCGACCACGCACAGCCGGACGTCGTCACGCTCGACGTGGTCGAGGAGCGGGCCGAGGATGCGTGCGCCGTACGGAGCGGTGAGGACTGCGATCGGAGCGTTCTTCCGCGGTCGCAGGCGCACACTGCCGGCGGCGTCACCCGTCGTGCGAACCGCCCGGTAACCCTCCGCCGGGGCGCCGTCGACCCACGAGAAGAAGCCGGACTTGGGCCCGGTCGGTGACGAGACCACGCCGGTGAACTCGGCCTCGAACGTACGGGCCATCCCGATGCCGTCCTCGTGCATGGCGAAGTCGCCGTAGACCTCGGGCGCTGGGAACGGGCGCTCGGCGAGGAGGTAGTACTCGTCCGCCGCATAGACGAGGCGCTTGCCGATGGTCGCAGAGAAGACGTCCTGCCAGTCTTCGACACAATCGACGACGTCGATCGCCTCGGCCGTCGTGTGGAAGCGCATACGAGGCTCGTCGGAGTAGGCGCTGATGCCCAGCGGCACGACAGCGAGTGTGTCCAGTTCGGGATATTCGTCGAGCACGCCGGCGAGCGTGTCGTCGAGGACACGGCCGTCGTTGATCCCGGGGCAGACGACGATCTGGCCGTGGACCGTGACACCGTGATCGAGCAGCGCCCGGAGCCAACGCAGGCTCGTCGCCCCGCGGCGATTGCGGAGCATGTCGGCCCGGACCTCGGGGTCGGTGGCATGGATGCTCACGTACAGCGGGCTGAGGCCCTCGGTCAGGACTCGTTCGAGGTCGCTCTCGGTGAAGCGGGTGAGGGTCGTGAAGTTCCCGTAGAGGAAGCTCAGTCGGTAGTCGTCGTCCTTCAGGTACAGGCTGCGGCGCATCCCCGGCGGCAGTTGGTAGATGAAGCAGAACTCGCAGTGGTTGTCACACGTCTGGACCTCGTCGAAGATCGCCGAGTCGACGTCGGCGCCCAGGGGTGCTCCGGCTGGCTTCTCGACCGTGACCTGCAGTTCGAGCCCGCCACGGCGCACGTCGAGCAGCACCTCCGGCTCGTCGACCAGGAGGCGCCATTCGATCACGTCGCGCGGCATCACCCCATCGAGCGACACGATCTCGTCTCCGGGGACGAGTCCAGCCGCTTCAGCAGGTGACCCGGGCGCGACAAGGGTCACGCGGGGCAGGCTCACTGCGGGAAAGGCTACCGGCGGACCCGGCGCAAACCCCCATGTCAGCGCAGCGACACACGGCCTACGGTCCTCCTGATGGACCGGACGGACGTCGAGATCGTGTCACTTCGAGACGGCGACTGGGAGACCATCTGGGATCTCGGTCGCCAAGCGTTCGGGGAGACGACACCATTCGACCCGGAACTCCCAGCGGTCGAAGCGGACCGGGTCGTCGCGGCGTACGACCATGACCGTGTCATGGGGACCGTGAAGACCATCGGGTTCGAGATGTTCTGGAACGGCGGCAGTATCGCCTGCGGCGGCGTCTCCGGCGTCGTGGTCCGGCCCGAGGACCGCGGCCGGGGGCTCGCCAAGTCGATGCTCCGAGAATCTTTCGACCGCATGGCCGCCCGTGGCGAGGTGCTCGCCGCCCTGTATCCGACAACGGCGACGCTCTACCGGAGTGTCGGCTTCGAGATCTGCGGTTCGTTCCACTGGCGCAAGGTCGGCCTCGACCTCATCCCGACCGGGCCGGCCTCGTCGCTGTCGTGGCGTCGTGTCGAGTTCGCCGACCCCGCGGTCCGGTCGGTCTACGAAGCCATGGCGCCGGGGCTCGACGGCTGGTTCCTCCCGGGCGACGTGTGGTGGCGACGAACCATCCGCGTCTGCGAGACCGAGAAGGGAAAGAACCAGTATGCATACGTCGGGTCGCGTGATGGCGTCGACGTCGCCGCCGTCAACTACCGCTACGCCGCCTCGAAGGATCGGCTCTACGAACTCGGCGTCGACCTGATCGCCGGGGTGGACGGAGACGCACTCGCGGGCGCGCTCGCGTTCCTGGCGAGCAACGGTACGACCGCGGGCCATCTCGAGACGACGCTGCCTGGCGACCTGCTTTCGCTGCACGTACCCAACATGCAGCACACCAGCGTGACCAGCGACTGGCCGTGGATGCTCCGACTCGTCGACGTCGCCGGCGCGTTCGCCACTCGCCGCTGGCCGTCGTCGGTCTCGGGTCGCATCGAGGTCGACGTCGTCGACGACATCATCCCGGCCAACGCCGGCCCACACGTCATCGCATTCTCCGACGGTGCCGCCGTGGTCTCTCCTGGGGGCGCCGGCAAGGTCCGCGTCGACGTCACCGACCTGGCAGCGATCTACGCCGGTGGCGACGTCGGCCTCCGTCACCGTTCGGGACGCCTCGAAGGAGCGACCCAGCCCGACGTCGACCTCCTCGCCGCCGCCTGCGCCTCCAACCCCTCCATGCCCTTCTTCTTCTGACGTCGCTGTCGCCGAGGTCACTACCCCAGGCCGCCCCTCACCGACCCAGCACCACCAGCGCCCGGCCCGGGCACTGAGTGCTGGTGTGGCATCTGATGCCGCTCGGAGCGGCATCGATTCCCAGACCCGGACGCTCAGGCTGCTCTGCTGATGAACTTCTTGGCGAGCCAGGTCCACAACGACGTCGAACCGGGCGCCAGGTCCGCGACGTCGACCTCCCGGCTCCGCCATCCGACCGATTCGATGTCCGCCGTCCGGCGCTCATCGTTCGCCCAGCGCCTGGGTCCGTGGTGCAGTTTGCCCGTGTATTCGAGGGAGACCAGTTCCTCCGGCCAAGCGACATCGAGGAAGTACGTGCTCCCTTCGACCGTCACACGCTGCTGTGTGACGAAGCCGTCGTAGCCATGCTCCGTGAGTCGACGGAGGAGGCGAACCTCGGCGGGACTCCCGGGCTTGATTGGCTTCGCCCACACATCGAGCGCAGCCTTCAGGAGCGCCGTGCCGTTACGACCGGGAGCGTCAACGATCTCATCGATCACTCGCACCAGTCGTCGCGGCGTCAATCTGCCGTCGACGAGGAGCGGATCCATGATCTCGGCCAGTCTGTCGAGGTCGCTCATCGTCGCCAGGTCGACCACCGTGCGGGCCAGGGACGTGACTGGGAACGGGCCAACGTGCGCTCGATGCGACTTCGGTACTGGCGATCGATGCGCGGTCACTCCATCGAGTCGCAGACGACGGGTCGGAGCGACGGTCACATGCACCTGCGACGGCGCAGGGATCAAGCCGAGGACGAAGCCCGCCGACTCATGCGACGCGACCGCTCCAGGAGCAGCCAACACCCCTTCCATGATGCGCTGCTCCGGCGACAGCGCCGCTCCACTCACTCGATAGAGCCCCGGTCGACGACGCTCGACGATCCCTTGGCTCACGAGGGTCCGGAGCTGGTGTCGGGTGAGCCCGCAATGCATGGCGTCGGCGGTTGTGAACAGACCGAACTGGCGGCTGGCAATGCGAAGCAGCGCGTGGACGGCAGGCCGTGACGTTGTGTTTCGTGTCATTTCCACATCATCTCCACACCTGGGGACAAGAACTATGGGACCGACGCTCGAGCGAGCAGGTTCGGTCACTCATGCCGCAGCGAACGGCACCAGCGACCGAACCTGCACCTGGCGCCCGGACCGGGCATTGGTGGCGGCGGCGGCGTGGGTAGCGTGGGCGACGTGCAGGTCGACACCGTTCTTCTCGCCGCTCCACGGGGCTTCTGTGCCGGGGTCGAGATGGCGATCAAGGCGCTGGCGTGGATGGTGCGAGCCTTCGAGCCACCCGTGTACTGCTACCACGAGATCGTCCACAACCAATTGGTCGTTGCCCGGTTCCGTGACCTCGGCGTGATCTTCGTCGACGACATCGACGAGGTGCCCGAGGGTCGGCCCCTGATGCTCAGCGCCCACGGCTCCGCCCCCGAGGTCGTCGCTGCGGCACAGGCCAACGGTGGCTATGTGGTCGACGCGGTGTGTCCTCTGGTCACCAAGGTGCATCACGAGGTCCGAACCCGGGCCGGGAAGGGCTACCAGATCGTCTACGTGGGCCACGACGGCCACGAAGAGGCGGTTGGCACCATGGCGGTCGCTCCCGACTCGATCCACCGTGTCGAGTCGACCGACGAGGTCGACCAACTCCCGGACTTCGACGAACCCGTCGCACTGCTGGCCCAGACCACGCTCTCGCATCGCGACTGGCAAGGCGTCCTCGATCGGACGAGGGAGCGATTCCCCGAGCTGTGGACACCGGGACGGAGCGATCTGTGCTTCGCCACGACCAACCGCCAGTCCGCACTGAGCGCCCTGGCGGAACGGTGTGACTCCATCGTGGTCATCGGCTCGGCCAACTCGTCGAACACCCGAGCACTCGAATCCCTCGCGCGCGACCTCGGATGCGAGTCGGTGCACCGGGTCAACAGCGCCGACGAGGTCCCCACCGACCTCAGCGGGATCGTCGGGGTCACGGCAGGCGCCAGCGCCCCCGAGGAACTGGTCCTCGACGTTATCGCTCGCCTCGCTCCCGTCGACGGCGTCGAGGAGATCCGGATCACGGACGAGGACGAGTACTTCCCCCCGCCGCGGAATCTCCGTGAGCTGCTCGCTGCACTCGACGTCGCCGCCGCCTTGACCTTGGGCGGCACGCTCTCGGACCGACCAGTCGTCGCCGACCGAGAGGTGCTCGCCAGCGACGCCCTCGCCGCCCTGTCCTGACCACCCTGTCCTGACCACGCTGTGTCCTGACCACGGAGTCAATCGGCGCGTTATCGTGGATGCATGGCTTCCACCTTCACCGCGATGGATCACTCGACCGCCGAGCAGTGGGGCACGATCGTCGAGGAGACGTTCGCGAACCAGCCACGCGTCGCTGAGACCGTGCTGCAGATGCTCCGTGAACTCGCCGACATCACCGACGGCTTCGCCACCGACCAGCTGACGCACTGTCTGCAGACCGCCACCCGTGCCGAGCGCGACGGCGCCGACGACGAGGTCGTCGTGGCGAGCCTGTGCCACGACGTCGGCAAGCGCATCAGCATCCACAACCACGCCCAGATCGCGGCCGAGATGCTCAAGCCGTACGTGCGTGAGGACGTCTACAACATGATCCGCACGCATCAGGACTTCCAGGGCCGGCACTACTACGAGCACCTCGGGCTCGACCCCAACGCTCGCGATCAGTACGAGGGCGAGGCATTCTTCGAGCTGACCGCCAACTTCGCCGACAACTACGACCAGAACAGCTTCGATCCCGACTACGACACGCTGCCGCTCGAGCACTTCGAGGACCGCGTGCGCAAGGTCTTCGGAGGCCTCGGCCCGACACCGCTGGGCTGAACGCTCGTCAGGGTCTCAGCGCCGGCGATTGGGCTTGCTGAGACGGAGCTGCGCTTCGTCGAACAGTTCCTGGAGCGTGATCCGCAGGGTCTCGGTCGTCTCGTGCACCTGTCGACGGGCGACGCGCTTGCCGTCCTCGCCGACCGGGGCCGGGATGGGCGCACCGATCACCATGTTGACCTTGGACGGCCAGAGGTACCGCGCACCGAGCGGCATGGCATCGGCGCTGCCGCCGATCCCGACCGGCAGTATCGGGACGCCCGTGCGCGAGGAGACAAAGGCCGGGCCTTCGTAGAGATCCTCAATCACCGGACCTGCTCGACGCTGACCCTCCGGGAACATGACGAGGGGCTCACCACCGTCGAGGACCGCGATACAGGTGCGCAGGGCCTCACGATCGGCGGTCTCGCGATTCACGCCGAAGCCGCCCATCGCCGTGAAGAACCTTCCGGGCAGCCCGTACTTCCACATCGTGTGCTTGCCCATGAACCGGAGCCGCCGAGGGGTGACGGCAGCGACGATCGGCGAGTCGATGTTCGAACGGTGGACACCCGAGAGGATGAACGGCCCGTCGGGCACGTTCTCCGTGCCGTGGACCTCGAGGCGCCAGAAGACCCGGCAGAAGCCGACGATGAGGTTGCGGAAGATTCGATAGGTCCAGCGTTCGACGGTGGTCGGGGGCCGGCCGACCTGATCAGTTCGGTAGTCACCCATCGGCGGCCGGACTGCCGAGCTCGCCGATGATCAACTCGATGATCTCCTCGACCCCCAGGTCGCTCGTGTCGACCTCGATCGCGTCGCCTGCCCGGGTGAGCGGTGAAGTCTCGCGACCCTGGTCGAGGGCATCGCGCCGGGCCAGATCGGCGGCCACGGTCTCGTAGTCGAGATCGGTGACCTCCTTCGACCGCCGGGCGGCCCGCACCTCGGGCCGGGCGTCGAGATACACCTTGAGTTCGGCATCGGGAAACACCACCGAGCCGATGTCGCGACCTTCGATGACGCCGCCACCGTTCCGAGCGGCCCAGTCGCGCTGTCGAGCGACCAGTTCCGCTCGTACGCCCGGATTCGCGGCCACCGTGCTGACGGCGCGCGTGACCTCGGGGCCACGGATCTCGATCGTCGCATCGACGCCGTCGACGCGCACGTGCTCGAGGGTCACTTCGAGGTCGACCCGCCGAACCAACGCTGCCACTGGCTCGTCGTCTGCTGGGTCGATGTTGCGGCGCAGGGCCGCGAACGCGATTGCTCGATACATCGCGCCGGTGTCGAGATAGCGGAGATCGAGCCGCTCGGCCAGTAGCCGTGCGACCGTCGACTTGCCGGAGCCCGCTGGACCGTCGATGGCGATGACGCGCATGGCGTGAAACTAGACGGCGCGCGCGTGCGACTCGGACCCCGAACGCAACCGGTCGAGCATGTCCCAGTAGCCAGGGAAGGTCTTGGCCACGCATTCGGGTCCCGCGATCTGGATCCCGTCGCACGCGAGGCCGAGCAGACTGAAGCCCATGGCCATGCGATGGTCGTCGTAGGTCTCGATGACCGCAGGAGCGATGGGCCCGGGCGTGATCGTGAGACCGTCCGCAGTCTCCGAAGCGTCGATGCCGCAGCGACGCAGCTCGTTCACCGTGGCAGCGATCCGATCGGTCTCCTTGTGACGGATGAAGCCGACGTTGCGGATCGTCGTCGGACTGTCCGCGAGAGCGGCGACGACGGCGAGGGTCGGCACCGTGTCGGAGAGCTGCGACATGTCGACGTCGACGCCGTGCAGCGCGTCGCTGCCAGCGACGGTGATCGCATCGCCGTCCCACCGAACCCGTGCACCCATGCGTTCCAACACCCCTGCGAATGCGACATCACCCTGCAGCGACGACCGGTGCAGCCCCGGGACGGTCACGACTCCCCCGGTGACGACCGCCGCACCCCAGGCATAGGACGCGGCCGACGCGTCTGGCTCCACGACGTAGTCGGCGCCGTCGTATCTCGATGGTTCGACGATCCACGTGTCCTCCCCTTCGGTGCGCACGTCCGCGCCGAACGATCGCATCACCGCGACGGTCATGTCGACGTAAGGACGGCTGATCAGCGCAGTCGAGATCCAGACGCGGAGCCCGCCGGGCATCTGCGGTGCTGCCAGCAGCAGACCCGAGAGGAACTGACTCGAGACGTCGCCGGCGAGTTCTGCCTCACCTCCTCGCAGCGGTCCCTCCACGACCGCAGGCAGGAACCCGGGCACGCCCTCCTCGCTGACCCGCGCCCCGAGCGCCCGCAACGCCTCGAATGCCTCGCCCATCGGCCGCACGTGGAGCTGCGGGTCGCCCGAGATGCGCCGAGGCGCGCCGTCGAGGGCGAGCACTGGCAGAAGGAACCGGCTGGTCGTCCCGCTCTGGCGGGCATCGATCGACACGACCTCCGGCCGCGGGCCGTCTGATCCGACCCCGAGTCGCTCTCCGATGGCGATGGCGATGCCCAGCGTCTCGAGCGCCGTGATCATCGCCCGGGTGTCGTCAGCGTCGAGCCATCCCTCGATCGTCGAGGGCGAGGCGGCCAGCGCAGCGCAGACGAGTGCGCGGTTGGTGATGCTCTTCGATCCGGGGATCGTGACCGTGGCGTCGACCGGTCCCGATCGTTCGATCGGTTTCGGATCGGGCGTCATGCGAGACGGTGTACCGAGGGTCGGTAACCCCGGGCGATGAGACCACCGCGGAACACCTCGGTGGTTCCGGCCTCGATGAGCAGGATGAGAACACCCTGGACGCCTTCGGACGAGTGCGCGATCTCGAGGTCGACGATGTTCACGTCGAGTTCGGTGGCGAGGGTCGTCACGTCGGCCAGGACCCCCGGACGGTCGGGAACCGGTACCCGGACCTCGGCCAGTTCGGATGGTCGCGTGTATCGACTCGGGAGGTTCACCCGAGCGGCACGAGCACGGGTCAGGTCGCGCACCAACCCGTCACGATCGTCGCCCGCGACCTGCTCGCGTGCGTCGCCCAACGCCTCGATCAGTCGATCGAGACCGGCGACGATCGCAACGCGGTTCTCCGCACAGATGTCGGGCCAGATGCCCGGATGACCGGACGCGATGCGGGTCATGTCTCGGAAGCCGCCTGCCGCAAGGCGAAGGAGCGCCGCATGTTCGTCGGCGCGATCGTCGGCGATGCGCATGAGGCTCGCTGCAGTGAGGTGCGGCACATGGGAGACAACGGCGACGAACTCGTCATGACGGCCCGGGTCGAGCGCAAGGATCTCGGCGCCCAGCATCGACACGACGGAGCGGACCTGTGCATATGCGGCGTCGTCCGTGGTCGGTGTCGGCGTCAGCACCCAGACGGCGCCGGCAAAGAGGTCTGCGCTCGCGCCGTCGACGCCTTCCTGTTCGGATCCGGCCATCGGGTGGCCGCCGACGAACCGGCTGTCGTCCACGGCCTCGACGATCGGCGCCTTCACCGAGCCGACGTCGGTCACCAGACCGACGGTGCCGGCCAACGCCTTCCGCGCCATCTCGGCGATGGCACCGACCGGTGTGGCGATGAAGGTGATCTCCGCGTCGTGGTCGAGGCCGACGACGTCGAGCACGTCGAGCTGGAGCGCCCGGTCGGTGCGTGTGGCGTCGTCGTCGACGCCACTCACGTGCCAACCGGCTCGACGGAGCGCGAGGCCGATCGATCCGCCGATCAGCCCCACGCCGACGACGTTGGCACGACGCGCCGACACGCCGTCGTTGGTGCTGGAGCCGGACACGGCGGACAACCCTACGACGGCGACTGGCGAGCGACCGCAGCGCGTTCCAGGGAGCGCACCTCGTCGACCTCGAGTCGACGGGACTCCCCCGGCGCCAACCGGCGGTCGGTGATCGGCCCGATGCGCACCCGCACGAGGCGTACGACGGGGAACCCGACGGCCTCGCACATGCGTCGGATCTGTCGGTTGCGTCCCTCGTGGATCACCAGACGGACGACGTCGTCGCCGACGGTCGACACCTTCGCCGGCGCGGTGATCCCGTCGTCGAGTTCGACGCCCTCACGCAGCGTCCGGAGCGCCCCTCGGCTCGGGGCACCGCGCACGTGGGCGAGGTATTCCTTCTCGACGCCGTAGCTCGGGTGGGTGAGTCGGTGCGTCACCTCGCCGTCGTTGGTCAACAAGAGCAGGCCCTCGGTCTCCAGGTCGAGACGACCGACGGGGAACACCCGGGGCTCGTCCGGCACCAGATCGACCACGACGGGGCGACCGTGCGTGTCGGATGCGGTCGTGACCACGCCGCTCGGCTTGTTGAGCAGGTACCAGACGGTGTCGGGTCGCACACCGACCAACGCACCGTCGACCTCGATCATGTCGGTGTCGGCGTCTGCTCGTTGGCCAAGTTCGGCGACCGAGCCGTTCACCGAGATCCGACCAGCCGCGATCATGTCCTCGACGACTCGTCGACTGCCCACGCCGACGCGAGCCAACAGCTTCTGGAGTCGCTCGGGCTCGCTCATGACCACATCGTGCCCGTCAGGGCGTCGGTTCGTCGGATTCCTCGTCAGGAGCCACGTCGGGGAGCGCGTCGGGTCGAAGGCCGCGTTCGAGCGCCTCGAACACATCAGCGCCCGGGACGAACTCGCCCAACGGTGGGAGTTCGTCGAGAGCGTTGAGGCCCAACTTCTCGAGGAACGACGCGGTCGTGCCGTAGAGGACGGCCTGACCCGGTCCCGGGTCTCGCGCGATCTCGTCGACATAGCCCCGCTGGGTGAGGGTGCGCATGACGCCGTCGGCGTTCACACCGCGGATGGCGGCGATCTGCGCTCGGGAGATGGGTTGCTTGTAGGCGACGATGGCGAGCGTCTCGAGCGCGGCGTTCGACAGCCGGCCCGACTGGCCTTCCAGGACGAACCGCTCGACGTAGGGCGCCATGTCCGGGTGGGTCTGATAGCGCCAGCCACCGGCGACCTTGACGAGCTGGAACCCTCGGTCGGTGGCGTCGTACTCCGCTGCGATCTCGGTGCACAGCTCCTCGACCCGGGCGGTCGGGATCTCGAGCAGTTGCGCCATCAACTCGGGAACCAACGGCTCCTCGGTGACGAGTAGCAACGCCTCCGCGGCACGCCGGATGTCCCGGGCCTGATCGTCCTCGCCTGCGGGAGCAGGATCAACCATCGTACGCGTCGACGAAAGCGAGATCTTCGGCGTCGACCCCGCCGTCGCCGAGCCACACCACGTGGAGCCCGCCGACCGTCTCCGGCATCTCGATGTCGATCCAGCCCTGCTTGTAGAGCTCGAGCACTGCGAGGAAGTGCACGATCACCTCGATGCGATCGACGAGGTCGGCGGTGAGGTCGGAGAACGACGCTCGGCCGAGACCGGGCAACTCATGGAGCAACTCGGCGACAGCGTCGGTGACGGTGATCCGGATCTGGTGGATGTGTGCGATGTCGACGTGCGGCACCGGCTTGGGGGCCACGGCACGCAGGAACGCACTGCGGATGTCGTCGGCGGTCGTGTTCTCGAGGAGATCGGGCAGCATGCCGAGGAAGTGTTCCTCGACGCCCACCGTCCGGGCATAGGAACGCCCGGCGTCGTTGGCGATCCCGGCCATCGCGACCGCAGCGTCCTTGAACGTCTTGCACTCGACCAGCCGGGACAGCAGCAGGTCTCGCTCTTCCCAGAGGGCCAACTCGTCATCGAGGTCGATGTCGCCCTCGTCGGGAAGGAGCCGCTTGGACTTCAGCTCGATCAGGGTGGCGGCGATCAGGAGGAAGTCGGTCGCGATCTCGAGATCCATGGTCTCGAGGCGCTCGAGCTGGGCGAGGTACGCGTCGACGATGTCGGAGAGTCGGACCTCGTACAGGTCGACCTGGTCCTGGAGGATCAGGTGGAGCAGGAGGTCGAATGGGCCCTGGAACACCGGGGTCTCGACAGCGACGGACATCGGGGGAATCGTAGAGGAGCGCCCCTGCGATCTGGTGGACCTTCTGTCACGAATGAGTCCGGGTATCCGCGACCGTCGACTCTACGATGCCCCCATGACACGTGCGTTCTCGGGCATCCAGCCGACCGGTGACCTCCACCTGGGCAACTACCTCGGTGCCGTCCGGCGCTGGGTGCACGACCAGCACGAGATGGACTCGATCTTCTGTGTTGTCGACCTCCATGCCCTCACCGTCCCGAAGGACCCCGAGGAGTTGCGTACCAAGACCGTCCAGTTGGCGCAGTTGTTGGTGGCGTGTGGTCTCGATCCCGACGTCTGCACGCTCTTCGTCCAGTCTCACGTGTCCGAACACACCAGTCTCGGCTGGTTGATGGAGTGCACTGCGGGCTTCGGCGAGTTGTCGAGGATGGTGCAGTTCAAGGACAAGTCCGACCGCAGCGACTTCGTGTCCGGCGGTCTGTTCACCTATCCGGCCCTCCAGGCGGCCGACATCCTCCTCTACGACACGGACGTCGTTCCGGTGGGTGACGACCAACGCCAGCACATCGAACTGGCCCGTGATGTGGCGACCCGGTTCAACAGTCGCTGCGGCGAGGACGTGTTGGTCGTTCCCGAGCACGTCATCCCGCCAGTCGGCGCCCGGATCATGGACCTCCAGCAACCGGGCGACAAGATGTCGAAGTCACTCGACTCGCCGCAGGGATCGATCCAGGTGCTCGACGATCCGAAGGTGATCGAGAAGAAGATCAAGCGAGCAGTCACCGACACCGACAACGAGGTCCGCTTCGACGTCGCCGAGAAGCCGGGCGTCTCCAACCTGCTCTCGATCCTCGGTGCCGCGACCGATCGAGACCCAGCCGCCCTGGCCGACGACTACGACATGTACGGGCCGCTGAAGGCCGACACCGCCGAGGCCGTCGTCGAACTGCTCCGTCCGGTGCAGGAGCGATTCTCGGGTCTCGCCGAGGACCACGAGGCGACGCGGGACATCCTCAGCACCGGTGCAACGAAGGCACGAACCATCGCGTCCAAGACGCTCGACCGTGCCCAGCGAGCCGTGGGGCTGCTCCCACCCTCGTGAGGCTCGACCCGCTCGACAATCGCCGGCGACTCGGCGCCAGTGCGCTCGTGGCCTTCCTCGTGACCGGTTTCCTGGCGTCGGCGGGGAGTCTTCCTGGCGAGGTCGGTGCGACCGAGGCGCTCAGCTCGCTCCCGGACGTCATCATCGACATCCTCGCGATCGTCATGCAACTGGGCACCCTGCCGGTGATCCTGCTCGTGACCGCTGTCGTCGTGGTCGTCGCTCCGGGCGACTGGCGGCGCGCCGGCATCGCGGTCATCGTCGCCGGGGCGTTGTCCTGGGGGATGTCCAACCTCGCGAAGGAGGTCGTCGAGCGGCCGCGGCCAGCGGCCTACTCGTCCGAGGTCGAGATCCACGACGACGCCTCGGGGTTCGGCTGGCCGTCGACGCACACATCCATCGCCGCCGGAACCCTCACCGCCGCCGCCCTCGTCTCCCGCAGACGGCCGAGCGCTGCGATCGTGCTCGCTGCAGCAGTCGGGGTCGGACGCATGGCGGTCGGCGTCCATCTCCCGCTCGACGTGATCGGCGGCCTGTGCCTCGGCGTGGCGATTGCCTCGATCGTGACCGCCATCGTCGATCCCTGACGTCAGTCTGGCGACCCACCAGAGGATCGACGGGCAGTGAATCGGACGTAGGCGACGACAGCCATGCCCACGGCCAACACGAACCAGCCGATCGCGAGCGCCCCGCCCGTGGCCATGGCCGCGATCAGGAAACCGACGGCGAGCAACGCCGACAGCGCCCAGGCAGCGTCACCCATGTCAGACGATCCGGGTCACGTCAGCCATGGGGTCGACGAACGCATCGCTGTGCTCGGCGCCCGGCACCGGCGCGTCGACGAGAATCGTCTCGGCCTCGGCGACCGCCCTACGGCCCTGGCGGGCGACCCACCAGTACCGGGCCATGATCACTGACACTCCGGCACCTTCGGCAAGAACGTTGCATCCACCGCACATGGTCGTGCTCCTCGAGTCAGGTCAGGACAGTCAGGTCTGTCGAACGGGGCGATCCTACGACTACCAGGGCTGGTACGGGGCCACCCAGAACGGTGAACCCCAGCTGAGGTCGAACGGCCACCCTTCGATGGCGTGGACGATGATCGACCACGACACGAAGCGACAGAACCCGTAGAAGAAGAAGCCTCGATAGAACGCCAGCAGCGCCCGGTCGGGCATGGCGAACTTCGTCTGGATCCAGTCCCAGGCGCCGTCCACCGGCCGGACCATGGTCTCGAACCAGTCGCGCGAGAGCGTGCGCCAGGCGAAG
>JBBSLH010000015.1:0-27036 GCA_038255425.1 Acidimicrobiales bacterium | reverse complement strand
CGGATCCAGGACGACGGCACGGCGATCATCCTCGTCGAGCAGTCGATCAACGTCGCCCTGTCGATCGCCGAACGGGCGTACTTCCTCGAGAAGGGTGAGGTCCGGTTCGAGGGCCCGACGGCCGAGCTGCTCGAGCGCGACGACATCGTCCGGTCGGTCTTCCTCGAGGGGGCATCGGCGTCCGGAACACGATCGACACCGGCATCAGCTGCTGACGTCGATCGACGGGTGATCGGGGAGCCGATCCTCGAACTGCATGACGTCGTCAAGTCCTTCGGAGGCGTGCAGGCGGTCACGGGAGCGTCGTTCGAGCTGCACGAACACGAGATCCTGGGTCTCATCGGCCCCAACGGCGCCGGCAAGACGACGATCTTCGATCTGATCTCCGGTTTCCTCGCCGCCGACAGTGGCAGCATCATCCTCGCTGGTGACGACGTCACCGACCTCGGTCCGGACAAGCGAGCGTGGCGGGGCCTCGGACGCTCGTTTCAGGACGCCAGGCTCATCCCCTCGCTGACCGTGGCCGAGAACCTGGCCATCGGACTCGAGCGTTTCATCGAACTGCGCGACCCGATCGCGTCCGCGTTGAGCCTCCCGGCGATCGTCCGCCAGGAAGAAGACGTGGCGTGGACCGTGGGCGACCTGATCGAGCTGATGAATCTGGGAGCGTTCCGCGACAAGTTCGTCCGAGAGCTCTCCACCGGTTCGCGGCGCATCGTCGACCTCGCGATGTGCATCGCCCACGATCCCGACGTGTTGTTGCTCGACGAACCGTCGTCGGGCATCGCCCAGAAGGAGACCGAGGCGCTCGGTCCGCTGCTGCGCACCATCCAGCACGAGACCGGCTGCGCACTCCTCGTGATCGAACACGACATGCCCTTGATCACCAGCATCTCCGATCGCATGATCGCGCTCGAACTCGGCGCACCGATCGCCGAGGGAACACCGACAGAAGTGATCACCGATCCACGCGTGGTGAGTTCGTACCTGGGAGGCGACATGGCAACGATCAATCGCTCCGGCTCGGTCGACGACGAGCCACCCGAGAACGGCAACGGCCGCCGTCGGAAGCCGCTGGTGGCGACGTGAAGAATCCTCGCTTCCTCCTCGCGATCCTCCTCGCCGTCGTCGGCAATGTGTGCGTGCTCGCCCCGGCGCACGTCTCCGCTGCGGCCAGCACACCGACCAGCGCGTGGTGGTCCCGCGTCGCAAACCCCCGACCGACCGACGAGGTTCCTGCTGCGCTCCCGGTTCCTGCCCCGGAGAGTCCTGCCGTCGTTCCTGCTGGCGCCGCAGCGGGCGATGGTCAGCTCGTCGTCGAGAGCACACCCGAGGGGGCGGTCGCCATCGCCGCCATCCGGTGGGAACTCGGCGGCGGCGATTCGAGTCCCTCGCTCACCTTGCCCGTGGCCCCCGGGTCCACGCTCAACCCACAGTCGATCGTGCTCGCCTGCCGTGCGGGAGCACCCTGGTCGCCGCCGGACAGCGGTGCCGGTACGTGGAATGCCAAGCCGCTCGTCGACGGCACCAACTGCGTCAACGGTGTCATCGCCGACGACCTCTCCTCCGTCGGGTTCGGTCTCCAGCCCCTCGTGAGCGGCAACGTGCTCGACGTGGTGCTCACTCCTGGCAAGGAGACTGCAGTTGCTCCACCAGCAGGTGTTCCTGAGCCTCCGGTCGACATCGACCGGTCCACGTTCCGGTGGACGTTCCCCGCGCCGGACACCAGTGCCCTCACGATCGTCGAGGGCGACTTCACCGAGGGGGCTGGCGACAAGAATGTCTCGCCAGCACCGGTGGAGATCGCGCTCCCCTCCGACGGCGCTCCGGCCCCCGAGGTGCCGCCCGCGACCACGTTCGAGGCCCCCGCCCCGACCGCTCCGCCGATCGAACCGATCGCGGCACCGGCTCTGGCCGACGACGAGCTGGCGACTGCGGCACCGGTGATCCGTCCCGCCGCCTCACTCGGCACGGGAGCGAACCGGACCATCGGATTCGTGTTCCTGGTCCTCGCTGCGGCGATGGCTGGCTGGGCGTACTGGTCCGATCGTCGTGACGGCGCTGCGCTGCTCGGCGTCGACGGCTCCGCGCAGGCGGTGGGCGGACTCAGTCGCTTCGCCCGGCCGAGAACCGGCTCGCCGACCCCGCTCAGCTAGTTCTGGAGCGGCATGAGGACGTCGGCGACCTCGGCCAGGTGGTCGTCCCACCGATCGGGCTCGACGAAGGGCACGACCACGAACTTGGACGCGCCTGCGCTGATCAGCCGTTCGAGGTGCGCCTTGAGTGATGTCAGGTCTCCGGCGATGACGTCGGCTGGGTCGACGTCGGGACGGCGTTTGGCGAGGAACGCCACCACGGGGTCCGGGACGCCGTCGAGCCCGTAGGGGACCAGCGCACCGAAGTGCTCGGGATCGATCTCGCGGTCGTGCTCGGCGGCAACGCGTTCTATCTCCGCCCGCCCCGACCGGACGTCGTCCGCCGTACAGAAGCTCGGAAGCCAGCCATCTCCGGTCCGACCGATCCGCCGGAGCTCGGAGGGAGCGCGCCCGCCGAACCAGATCTCGATCGGGTCCTGCACCGGCTTCGGTCGGACTCGTGCCGCCTCATAGGTGAAGAACTCACCGTCGTGGTCGACGCTGTCCTCGGCCCAGAATCGGCGGATCAGCGGCAGCATCTCGTCGAAGCGTCCCGCTCGTTCCGTGCGCTCGACCCCGAACGCCTGCTGCTCGCTGGGATCGACCTGGCCGAGGCCGAACGCAGGGAGAAGCCGTCCGTTGGACATCCGATCGAGCGTTGCCAGTTCCTTGGCGAGCAGCATCGGGTTGCGGCCGGGGAGGACGAGCACGCTCGTGCCGAACTTCAACTTGGTCGTTCTGGCCGCGGCGAATGCCATGGCGACGATCGGGTCAGGGCACTCGTCGGTGATCTTCTCCGACAACCACAGTGAGTCGAATCGAAGTGCCTCGAGGGTGTCCACGAGGAGCGAGTATCGCTCGGCGTCGTTGGTGATCGAGCGGGTGCCGAGTCCGAACCCGACCCTGACCTTCATCGGAGCCTGACCTTCATCGGAGCCTGACCTTCTGGAGCCTGACCTTCTGGAGCCTGACCTTCTGGAGCCTGGCCTTCTGGAGAGCGGCTTTCACAGCAGCGATCGGAGCACGTCGCGCGTGCGGGTGCGCTCGTCGTCGGACGATGCGAACTCGCTGGCGGCGAAGTCGGTGACGCCGGCGTCGGCCAACCCGCGGATGCGCTCGGCAACATGGTCCTCGTCGCCGATGATGGCGATGTCGGCGGGTCCTTCGGCGCCCTCTCGGTCGAGCATCGCCCGGTAGCTGGGGAGTTGGCCGTAGATCGCGTAGACCTTCGACGCCCGCTCGCGAGTGCCGTCGACGTCGGAGGTGACGCAGATCGGCAGCCCACACACGATCCGCCCACCGGGGTTGTCGGCGTCGGCTGCCGCCTTGTCGAGGGCCGGCTTGGTGTGGGCGGCGATCGTCGCCGGTCCGGTCATCCAGGTGATGGTGCCGGCCGTCCGGGCGCCAGCGAGCTTGAGCATCTGCGGTCCGAGCGCGGCGACCATCACCGGGACCGGCTGGGCATCGGGGATGTCGAGACCGAGGTTGGCCGACAGGGTCTCGCCGTTGGCCGACACGGCCTCCCCGCTCACGAGCGGCATCAGGATGTCGAGGTACTCCCGGAGGTGGCGGACGGGCTTGTCGAAGCTCATGCCGAACATGTGCTCGATCACCGGCTGGTGCGAGAGTCCGATACCGAGGGTGAAGCGACCGCTCGCCGCTGCCTGCGTCGTGAGCGCCTGCGCGGCGAGCATGGCCGGATGCCGGGGGTATGTCGGGACCACGGACGTGCCGAGTTCGATGCCCTCGGTCTCGCGGCCGACGACGGCCAGCAGCGTCAGCGCGTCCCACCCGAAGATCTGCGGGACCCAGTAGCTGGGGAACCCGTGCTCGTGTGCCAGACGGACGTCGGCGATGACGTCGTCGATCGACCCCGTCCCCGCAATACCGCCGAATATGCCGATGTTCATGCTCATGCCCGCAACCTAGACCGCATGCCAGATCGGCGGTCTCGTGCTGTTGCCCCGAACGTCACCCCGACCAGCAGCAACACGACACCGACTGCGGCGGTCCCGGTCAAGGTCTCGTGGACGATCGTGACCCCCAACAACACGGCGGTCAACGGCTCGGCCAGGGAGAGCAGCGTCGCGGTGGCGACCGGTGTGTCGCGGACGCCTCGAGTGAACAGTGCGTACGAGAGGGTCGTGGCGATGATTCCGAGGTGTAGCGACATGACCACCCCGCTGCCGGTGAGGAGGTCACCGACGTCGCCGATCAGGAGTACCGGGAGGAGCAGTACTGCAGCCCGGGAGAAGACGGTCGATGCCACGTGGTCGGCATCGCCCTTCCGAGCCAGCTGCTGGAGTGCGTAGGCGTAGATGGCGTAGCTCGCTCCGGCGCCGATGGCCAAGGTCAATCCCAGCACCGGCCGCTCTGCGTCCCCCGGACTCCCCGCCACCAAGATGGCGCCGCAGATGGCGATCGCCGCCGCCAGGAGCCACCGGGGTGTCGGGCGCCAGTCGGTGTAGTGCCAGTCGACCAGCCCTCCCCAGATCGGTGCCGATCCGATGCCGACGGCGGTGCCGAGCGCAACCCCTGCGAGCCGAACGCCCCCGAAGAACGTCAGTTGGTACATGGCGATCGAGGCGACGGCGACCCAGGTCCAGCCACGGGGCAGCGGGGTGCGTTCGACCCCTCGGATCCGAACGAGCGCGAACAGTCCGAGTCCGCCGATCGCCAGCCGGACCCATCCGACGACGAGCGGGTCGATGTCATCCGGTCCGAGCGCCTGCGCCGTGCCGGTCGTGCCCCACAACGCCGCAGCGAGGATGACGAGGACGGCAGCGCGCACGTGTCGGTCGCTCTCGGTCAGTCGCGACCCGCCCTCATCGGCCCTGCTTCATCTGGCGGGTCTTCAGGTCGATCGGGCGGCTGACCGAGGCGAAGAAGTCGTTGCCCTTGTCGTCCACGATGACGAACGCCGGGAAGTCCTCGACCTCGATCTTCCAGATCGCCTCCATGCCGAGTTCGGCGTATTCGAGCACGTCGACCTTCTTGATGTTGTCCTGTGCGAGGCGAGCGGCGGGGCCGCCGATCGAGCCGAGGTAGAAACCGCCGTGTCGCTTGCAGGCGTCGGTGACCTGCTGGCTCCGGTTGCCTTTCGCGAGCATGACCATCGAGCCGCCGGCCGCCTGGAACGCATCGACGTAGCTGTCCATCCGGCCCGCGGTGGTCGGTCCGAAGGAGCCACTTGCGTAGCCCTCGGGGGTCTTGGCCGGGCCGGCGTAGTAGACGGGATGGTCACGCAGGTACTGCGGCATCTCCTCGCCAGCGTCGAGTCGCTCCTGGATCTTGGCGTGGGCGATGTCGCGTGCGACGACGAGCGGTCCCGTGAGCGAGAGCCGGGTCTTCACGGGGAGCTTCGAGAGCGCCTCGCAGATCTGGTCCATCGACTGATTCAGGTCGATCTGCACGACGTCGGAGGACACGTCCTCGCCCTTCACGTCCGGCAGGAACCGGGCCGGGTTGGTCTCGAGTTGCTCGAGGAACACGCCGTCGGCGGTGATCTTGCCTTTGGCCTGGCGGTCGGCCGAGCAGGACACGGCGACGGCAACCGGGAGCGAAGCGCCGTGACGTGGCATACGGATCACCCGCACGTCGTGGCAGAAGTACTTGCCACCGAACTGGGCGCCGATGCCGAACTCCTGGCTGAGCTTCAGCACCTCGGCCTCGAACTCGACGTCGCGGTAGGCGTGCCCGAGCGACGTGCCTTGCTTCGGGAGTGAGTCGTAGTAGCGAGTGCTCGCCATCTTGGCGGTCTCGAGCGCCATCTCGGCCGACGTGCCGCCGATGACCACGGCCAGGTGATACGGCGGGCAGGCGGCAGTGCCCAGCGTGCGGAGCTTGTCGTCCAGGAAGGCGAGGAGCTTGTCGGGCGTCAGCAACGCCTTCGTCTCCTGATAGAGGTAGCTCTTGTTGGCCGAACCCCCGCCCTTGGCCATGAACAGGAACTCGTACTCCGGCTTGTCGCCTTTCGTGGGGGCGGCGTAGATCTTGATCTCGGCCGGGAGATTGGTCTTGGTGTTGGTCTCCTCCCACATCGACAGCGGTGCCATCTGCGAGTAGCGGAGGTTGTCGGTCTGGTACGTCTGCCAGATGCCACGCGCGATCGACTCCTCGTCGCCGCCGGGCACCTCTCCGTGGCTCGTGAGCACCCGTTCGCCCTTCTTGGCCTTCACGATGGCAGTGCCCGTGTCCTGGCACATCGGGAGGATTCCGCCCGCAGCGACGTTCGCATTCTTCAGCAGATCGAGCGCGACGAACTTGTCGTTGCCCGAGGCGTCGGGGTCGTCGAGGATGTTGCGCAGCTGTTGGAGGTGTCCCGGACGTAGGTAGTGGGCGATGTCGAACATCGCCTCGGCAGTCAGGGCGGTGATCGTCGCCGGGTCGACGCGGAGGAACTGCTCGCCCCCCAGGTCGACCATCTCCACGCCGCCGATGTCGAGCTTCCGGAATGGCGTCTCGTCGCCGGACAGGGGGAGCAGTGGCGTGAATGCGAACTCGGTCTCTGGATCCGTCACGCCCGCAAGTATCGCGCTCGGGGTCAGCGCCGCTTGAGGCGACGCAAGCCGGCGAGGGTGATGCCGACCACGACCACGGTGCTGACGATCACGAAGTTGCGTTGGCGGGCTCGGATCGCTGCGAAGGTCGGTGACGCAGGGCGGTCCGTGGTCACGGACGGAGCGTCGTCGGGCTCTTCGCCTTCCGGGACGATACCGAGCTTTTCGGCGAAGGCATCCATGTCGGGCTTGTCGGCGTCATGGTCGGGCTGGTGGCCGGCCTGTTGCTCGGCCGGGATCGGCCCGTTCGATTCGGTGGTGGACATGGGGGCGTCCGTACCCCGACGCTCGACGGAGCATTCCTCCGAACAGCGAGCTGGTCAGAGGCGGCGCTGGTCAGACGGCGGGAGCGCCCGCGTAGGGCTTGGGGTCGCCGGGAGCCGGGATGTCGGGGCCCTTCCAGCTCATTGCCTTGGCCAGGTTCTCGGAGACCTCGTGCCATGCAGCGGGATTCCAACCCTCGGCCGAACCGAGGAGGCTGGCGTCGAGGCCGAGGTGCACGAACGCCGGCAGGGTCTCCAGTCCGACCGACTTCACGAACGCCTTGTCGGGATCACACAGCGCGAAGAGGCGGTCGGCCCACGGTCCGAGGAAGTCCTTGGCGTCTTCGGGGCTCGCCGTCACGATGAAGCCGACACGAGCGTCGGCCCCGGTGAAGGTCGTGAGGATGCGTCCGGCGGTGTCGAGAAGCCACGCGCTCTCGTACTCGTAGGGGTCGAGCACGGCCACGGCGAGATGGAACGTGGTCAGCCAGTTGTCGAGCGGTAGCTCGGCACCGGAGAGGTGCGTCAGGGTGATGTCTCCGCTGGGATCCGTGGGCACGGGCGGCAGGTTAGCGAGGTAGGTTCCGCGGGAGCAGATCCACACAACGACCCCCCAGGAGCACCAGTGGTCCTTGCAGCGTTTCGTGGCGATTTCGCCTACGACATCGTCCTCCTCGTTCACATCGTCTCGTTCCTCGTCGCCTTCGCCCCGGCAGCCATCAACCCGTTGCTCGAGTCGCACTTCGCCAAGAACGCCGACGATGCGACGATGCAGATCTGGGCCAAGTTCTCCGCCAACTACACCTCGCGCATCGCACTCGGCGCACTCGGCCTGTTGTTGATCACCGGGCTGATCATGATCATCGAGTTCGACGGGTGGGAGTTCTCCCAGACGTGGATCTCGTTGGCGTTCCTCGTGTGGTTCGCCATCGCCGGAGTCGTCAGCGCCATGATCCTCAAGGGCGAGAAGGCCATGGCTGCCGGCGACATGAGCGGTCGTGACCTGGTCGCCAAGGGCGGGCCGATCGCCACCATCCTCATGGTGATCATGCTCTACCTGATGATCTTCAAGCCCGGGCTGTAGTGCACCCGATCGAGCGGCTCCGCTACGTCGCGCGCTCCGGTGGCGCCGACCACAGCGCCCTCGCGGAGGAGGCCGCCCGCGCGCTCGCCGGCTTCACCGACGACCCGTCCGGCCTCGTCACGGCGTGTCGCCGCATCGTCGATCGGCACCCGACCTCGGGGCCGATGTGGTGGTTGGCATCGAAGGTCCTCGCGAGCAACGACCCACGCGCCGAATCGGTACGTTGCGTGACAACGCTCCAGGACGATCCGACCGCGGCCGCGTTCGCGTACGAACTCCCCGACGATGCCACCGTGCTGGCGATCGGCTGGCCGGAACAGATCGGCGAAGCGCTGGTCCGTCGAGGAGACATCCGGTCGCTGGTCATCGATGCCTTCGGTGAGGGTGCCGGGCTCGTTCGTCGACTCGAGCTCGCGGACTCACCGACCGACGAGGTTCCTCCGGCCAACATCGGCGGGGCCGTGCAGTGGTCGAACGTCGTTGCGCTCGAGGCATCGGCGGTCGGCCCGGACGGCTTCGTCGCCGTCGCCGGGTCCCTCGCCGCTGCGTCCGTCGCAGCGATCACCGACGCCGAGGTCTGGTTGGTGGCGGGGGAGGGGCGCCTCCTGCCCGGAAGGCTCTGGGAGGCGCTGACCGATCGCCACGACCAAGCCGGCGAACCGTGGGAGCTCGACGAGGAGATCATCCCGCTCGCCCTCGTCGACCACGTCGTCGGACCCAAGGGCAAGGAGTCGGTCGAGGCGATGCTCCGCCGGACCGATGCCCCCGTCGTGCCCGAGCTGCTCAAGCAGACTCTCTGAACCCCCGAACGAGAAGAACGGAAACACGATGAGCCGCCGCGACCAGATCAAGATGACCGATGCCGAGATGGCCGACTACCTCGACGGCCGTCACACCATGAACATCGCCACGCTGAACCACGACGGGAGCATCCATCTCGTGGCCATGTGGTACGCCATGGACGGGACTGATCCGGTGTTCTGGACCTACAACAAGGCGCAGAAGATCAAGAACATCCAGCGCGATCCGCGGATCACCTGCCTGGTCGAGACCGGCGACCAGTACGAGGAGCT
The DNA here is from genome assembly GCA_038255425.1 of Acidimicrobiales bacterium. GTDB lineage: Bacteria > Actinomycetota > Acidimicrobiia > Acidimicrobiales > Salinilacustritrichaceae > Salinilacustrithrix. Next base: position 17,922 of record JBBSLH010000015.1, on the reverse strand, counting down.
CAAGGGTGTCGAACTCGTCGGTACGGCCGAGCTCATCACCGAGCGGGACGACGTCATGGCGCTCGGCGAGATGGTCGCGGGCAGGTACACCGGTGAGGTGACGGACGAGACTCGGCCCTTCGTCCACGCCGCCGGGGAGAAGCGGTTCGCGGTTCGGGTGCATGTCCAACGGACCGTCAGCTGGGATCACTCCAAGCTCGGTGGCACCTACTGATCCACCATGGTGGTCGTCGATGTCGTGATGCCCGCCCGCGATGAGGTCTCGACGGTGGCGGCCAACGTCGCCGCCGCCGCAGCGTGCACACACGTCCGGCGGGTGATCGTCGTGGACGACGGGTCGTCCGACGGGACCGGGGATGCAGCTTCGGCTGCGGGTGCGCAGGTGGTGCGCCGCGACGACACCGGTGGGTCGAAGGCACTCGCGATGCGACTGGGTGTGGAGTCCACCGATGCGACCCACATCCTCTTCGTGGACGCCGACTGCACCGACCTCACGGCCGTCCATCTCGACGCCGTCTGCGCTCCGGTGCTCGAGGGTCGAGCCGAGATGAGTCTCGGTTCCTTCGACTACGGGTGGCTCAACTGGCTGGTGCTCCATTGCCCGCCGCTGTCTGGGGAGCGCATCGTTCCGCGGTGGGTCTGGGACGGGGTGCCGGAGCACAAGCTCGATGGCTACACGATCGAGGTCCGGCTCAACGAGGTGATCTGCGAAGGCGGTTTCCGCACGTCGGCCCGGACGATGACCGGCGTCTACCACCGCACCAAGCGTGACAAGTTCGGCCGGGTCGAAGGACTCCGTCGGACGTGGCAGATGTACCGGTCGTTGCTCTCGATGTTGCAGCCGATCGGCGACGTCCGATGGCGGACGTACTGGTTCTACCTACGCGGACTCACCGTCGAGGACCCGGTCACCAACGCAGCTTCGAGAGCCTGAACGTCAGCAGCGCTGGGAGTACGACGTTGTTTTGTCCGCCGCCAGTGCCGATGTTGCCGTTGCCGCCAGACCCCGACCCGAGGATGATCACGGCGATCACCACAGAGAGCGCCATGACGCCCCAGATGAACTTCTTGGTCAGGCCTCGCGATCGTTGTCGACGGCTGGCGAGGTTCCGGTCGCGGCGACCAGCGGTCGGCCGACCCTTGGGTGGTGTCGTCGCGGGCATACGTTGCACGGTACGACAGGACGAGGCGCAGATGCGGAACAGGAGGAATCGTCGATGAGCGATGCGGGTTCCCGGAGCATGGAACGACACGACCTGATCGTCATCGGCGGCGGACCCGGTGGCATCGCTGCCGCCGACGGCGCTCTCCGTCGCGGTGCGTCGACGCTCGTGGTGCAGGACGGTCCGATGGGCGGCGACTGCACGTTCACCGGATGCGTACCATCGAAGACGCTGATCTCGGCTGCAGCCCGTGGCCGATCACGCGAGCAGGCCCTGGCCGCGGTGCGTGAGTCGGTGGCCCGGATCGCCGCGATGGAAGACGCCGACACCTTCCGCCGTCGCGGCGCCACGGTGGTCGACGGTCGAGCGCGGTTCCTCACGCGCGAGGTGATCGAGGTCGACGGCCGCCGCCATCGAGCCGATCGCATCGTGATCGCCACCGGAGCCGCTCCCGTGGTCCCGCCGATCGACGGTCTTCGTGAGGCCGGTCCGTTGACCAGCGAGAACCTCTGGGATCTCGAAGCCTTGCCGTCGTCGCTCGCGATCCTCGGCGGCGGCCCCATCGGGATCGAACTGGCCCAGGCCATGGCCCGGCTCGGCGTCGACATCACGGTGTTCGAGGCCATGGACCAGATCCTGGGACGAGAAGAGCCCGAGACCGCCCGTCTGGTCAACGCTGCCCTCGTCGACGATGGTGTCGATCTCCGGGTCGGGGGGCGGGTCGAGAAGGTCGAGCAGGCTGGTGGGGCACTGACGGTCCACACCGATGCCGGTGACGCAGTCGAGACCGACGCAGTGCTCGTGGCGATCGGCCGTCGTCCGGTCACCGACGGTCTCGATCTCGACAACGCGGGCGTGCGACTCGACGACGGTGGGCACATCGAGACCGACGCCCACATGGCGACCACTGCCCCCGGCATCTACGCCGTGGGCGATGTGACGGGGAAGTTCCCCTTCACCCACGCGGCACACGCGCAGGGCCTCGTCGCCGTCGGCAACGCGCTGGGCACGGGTGGCTGGCGCAAGTTCTCGGCAGCGGTCACGCCGTTCGTGACGTTCACGGACCCGGAGATCGCACGGGTGGGGATGACCGAAGCGGAGGTGTTCCAGGCCCACGGCAGTGATGCGACCGTGGTCGAACTCCCGATGTCGGCGCTCGACCGAGCGATCACCGAAGGCCGGACCGAAGGTTTCATCAAGCTGTTGGCGATCCCCGGGAAGTTGCTGGGTATGCGGGCCGGAGGTCAGCTGGTCGGAGCGACCATCGCCGCTCCGCACGCCGGCGAGCTCATCCACGAGATCAGCCTGGCGATGAAGCTCCGGCTCCCCCCGGCCGCGCTCGCGATGGCCACGCACGCCTATCCGACCTGGGGCATCGCGGTGCAGCAGGCGGCCAGCGGGTTCTTCATGGATCTCGAACACGGGACCACGCGCCCCGCTCGAGCCTGACCATGCACCTCTGGACCCGACGCACCATGCAAGCCGACCCCGCCGACGCCTGGGCACTGCTCACCGATCTCGAACGCTGGCCCGACTGGGGTCCGTCGCTCACCGATGCAACGCTCGACCCGCCGGGTCGCTTCGAGGCTGGCGCGACCGGCCGGATGCGGACGACGGTGGGATTCTCACTCCCGTTCGAATTGACTGACGTCGTGGATGACCAGCGGTGGTCGTGGAACGTGGGAGGCGTGCAGGCGACGGCTCATGCCATCGAGCCGGTCGGCGACGGTGTGCGGGTCAGCTTCGGCGTGCCCGTGTGGGCGCCGCCCTACCTGGCCGTCTGCGCGCTGGCCCTCCGGCGCATCGACGACCTGCTGACCGACTGAGTCTGTTGGATCAGCGAGCTCCGGCGACGAGCTTGCGCGCGATGACCTTGAGGCAGAGCGTCTCGTCGGCGCCCTCGAAGATCGACAGCACTCGGGCGTCGACCCAGTAGCGGCTGACCGGGTACTCCTCGGCGTAGCCGTAGCCGCCGTGGATCTGGAGTGCCTCGCGGGTGACCCACTCGGCGGCCTTGCACACGTACGCCTTGACCAGGGTGGCCTCCATCGCACCCTCGCCCTTGGCCATCATCTTGGCGACGGCGTAGGAGAACTGCCGGCTGGCCTGGATGATCACTGCCATGCGAGCGAGCTTGGCCCGATTGAGCTGGTAGTCGCCCACAGGTGTGCCGAAGACCGACCGGTCCTGGCCGTACTGCACGGCTTCCTCGTAGGCGGCCTGCATGACGCCCACGGCACGAGCCGCGGTCTGGAGCCTGCCGTTCTCGAAGCCCTCCATCTGGAGGTAGAAGCCGCGGCCGAGGCCTTCGTCGCCGCCGATGAGGTGGTTGTGCGGGACGAACCAGTTGTCGAGCGCGATCTCGTAGCTGTGCATTCCCCGGTAGCCGATGGTGTCGATGGGCCGACCCTCCATCTTCCCGCCGTGGTCGTCGGTGAACTCGAAGCCGTGGCCCTCGCCCTGGGGCTTGGGCACGATGAACATCGAGAGGCCCTTGTGGCCGAGCGAACGGTCCGGGTCGGTGCGGGCGAGCAGGAGCAGGACGTCGGCACGTGCCCCGAAGGTGCACCAGGTCTTGACGCCGTTGATGCGCCAGCCCTCGGTACCGTCGTCGAGCGTGTCGCGGGTGGCCGTGGTCTTGACGCCGGCGACGTCGGAGCCGAAGTCCGGCTCGGTGGCCGCGACGGCGCACATGACCTCGGTCGTGGCGAGCTTGGGGAGCCAGTACTCCTTCTGCTCCTGGGTCCCGCCCTTCTCGACGGCGCGGGTCATGATCTCCGGCCGGGTGATGAGCGATCCGCCGATGCCGAGCGAGCCACGGGAGAGCTCCTCGGTGGCGACGACCATGCCGATGTAGTCCGACTCGCCCCCGGCAGCGAAGCCACCGAACTCCTCGGGGATCGACAGTCCGAACGCGCCCAGCTCGGCCAGACCCGAGATGACGTCCTCGGGGACATCGCCATTCGTGCGGTGGACGTGCTCGGCATGCGGCTTGATCTGCTCGTCGGCGAAGCGACGGAACGTGTCCTGCACCATCTCGAAGTCGTCGTCGAGGTGGCGAGGCCCGTCGCCGTCGATCGACAGGAGGAAGTCGGGGGATCGGAAGGTGCCGACGAAGTCGCGTGCGCCGTCGAGGGCCGAGGCGTCGACTCCCCATTCGGCCTCCCGTCCGAAGAGCTTTGCGGCGAGTTCTCCGACCGCGTCTGCGGCGAACGCGCAGGCGATCCGCGCCTCGGTGTCGCCCTTGGCGCCGTAGTCGAGCAACGTCGCCGACATCTCGATGGCGGCGGTCGCGTGAGCGAGGTCGTAGGCCAGGACCTGGTTGGCGTCGAGGTCACCGAGCTCGGCAAGGCGATCGGTGGCGGACGCCAGGACCCCGCGAGCGATGTCGATGGTGGCGGCAGCGGCTTGGAGGTCTGGCGCGATCATGGCCCGAAATCGTACCGACGAGCGGTTCGGTCCGACGAAGCGGGTGGGAGCGCCACGGTGTCAGCGAGCGTGAACGCCGGACCCCGGCAGCAGCAGTCGCATCTCCTGGGCTGGCATCGGTCGACCCACGAGGTAGCCCTGGACCCGATCGCAGCCGAACTCTCGAAGCCGGCACAGCGTGGCTTCGTCCTCGACTCCCTCGGCGAGCACCGTCATGCCGAGGTTGTGCGCCAGGTCGATGACGGTGTGGACGATCGTCGTGTCGGCGTCCTCGGTCAGCATCGTGGTGATGAACGACTTGTCGATCTTGATCTCGTCGACCGGGAGCCGGCGGAGATAGGCGAGCGACGAGTAGCCGGTACCGAAGTCATCGATCGCGGTGTGGACGCCGACCTCGCGGAGCTGGGAGATGACGGCCATCGCCAGGACCGGGTCGTCCATGACCTGTGATTCGGTCAGCTCGCACTTCACCAGGCGCGACGGCAGCCCGATCTCCTCCATCATCGCCGCCAACCAGTGCACGAGATTCCGGTCGTAGAGGTTCCGGGCCGAGAGGTTGATCGCGATGCGGATCTCTTGTCCCTCGGCGAGCCATCCTGCCGCCGTCTGCATTGCCTCGCGGGCGACGAACTTGGCCAAGGGTTGGATGAGGCCGGAGAGCTCTGCCAGCTCGACGAGCAGCTCCGGGTCGATCCACCCGAACTCCGCATGGTTCCATCGGATCAGCGCCTCGGCCCCGCCGATCCTCCCCTCTTGGAGATCGAGGATGGGTTGGTAGTGGAGCGTGACGTTCTGGGGTGTCTCGTCTTCGAGTTCGTGGTGGAGTTCGGAGAGCAACGTGAGGCGCTCGACCGACGACTGGTCCTGCTGCGGTGAGTACACGGCCCACCCGCCGCCGTTCCGCTTGGCGTTGTACATGGCAACGTCAGCGCGCTGGGTGAGCAGATCACCGTCGTCGGCATGGTCGGGATAGAGGGCGACGCCGATGCTCGCCGTGGTCTGGACGGTGATTCCCTCGATCTCGAACGGCTCCTGCATCGCCTCGCTCACCTTTCGCACAACGCGGCCTGCGCCGGCCGTCGTCGCATCGGTGAGGAGCAGGGCGAACTCGTCGCCACCGAGTCGAGCGATCGTGTCGCACTCTCGGAGGAGGTCCTGGAGGCGGCGGGAGAAGGCCACCAGCAATCGGTCGCCGTACTGGTGCCCGAGCGCGTCGTTCACGTCCTTGAAGTGATTGAGGTCGAGCAGGATGAGGGCGACCCGCTCGCTCCGTCGTTTCGCGTCGGCCAACGCGTACTGGAGTCGATCGCGGAGCAGGCTCCGGTTCGGGAGGCCGGTGAGGCCGTCGTGGAGTGCCTGGCGTCGCAGCGCCGAAGCCACCATCGTCGCTTCGGTGATGTCGTCGAACGACAGGCCGACAGCATCACCGGGCAGGGGGAACGCACGGAGCAAGTGGCTGCGTTGCCGATCGATGCCGACGCCGGTCACGCGGTCGACCGTGAAGCCTGGCCCGCCGCGCGCGACCGAGAGACAACGCTCCGCGATGCTCTGGTCGACTTGGTGCAGCGAATCGTGGAGGTGCGTGCCGATGAGACGTCGTGCCGGTGTTCCGGTCAGACGGGCGGCCGCAGGGTTGGCAGCGGCGACGATGAGAGCCCCCCGATGGTTCGGGTCCGGTCTGGCGACGAAGATCGCCGTGTCCAGCGTCTCGACGACCTCGCCGAGCACCGCACGTTCGGCCTCAGCGGCCCGTCGAGCAGTGACGTCGACGATGACGCCGCGCAGCTGCGTGCGTCGACCTGGAGCATCTGCCTCGCAGGAGATGACCTCGTGGAACCAGAGCGTCTCTCCGGCGCCATTGGTCATCCGGTAGTCGCAGCTCTGCCGCTCGCCGGTCTGGAGCGCTCGTTGACGGGCGCTCTGGAGGGCGGCCAGGTCGTCTGGTTCGACATGGCCCATCCAGAACGCGACCACGCGCAGGTTGATCGAGGGGTAACCGAGGATTCGCTCGGCCGCAGAACTGATCGACTGGTATTGGTCGTCCCCAGCTCCGAGGAGCCACACGAACGCGTCGATGTTGTCGACGAGCTCCTGGTTCTCGCTCTCCAAGGTGCGACGACTGGCCGTCACACGCGAGATGCCGAGCACCGCCAGCGCTGCCGAGCCGGCGAACGCGACGGTGCCCGCGATGCACACGACCAGTTCTTGGGTCTGGTAGCCGACGATGCCGGCGAGGGCGACGCCGATGATGGCCGGCCCGACGACGCGTCGGCTGTCGAAGAGCGTCGCCGCGAGCGCCAGCGTGGCCGTCATGACCATGAGCACCGGCGCCCAGAGCGCAGCCACGAACGATGTGGCCACGATGCTGACGACCTGATCGGCCCACGGCACGAATCCGGGCACGGAGCCGGTGCGCCTCGTCGCCCGCTCGAGGAACATGTTGTACGGCAGGACCACGAGGGCGATGGCAGCCACGACCAACAGGCGGTTGTCGCCGAGGTCGGTGATGAACGGGATCGCCAAGCCGAATCCGGCGATCACGCGTGACCGGATCCGGAACACGTGCTCGATGTTCGCGGGCGCGGTGCGCTTCCCCGCGTCAGTATGCATCAGCTCGATCACCCCCGATCCTCTTTTGGATTCCGACTCCGTGACGCCGCGCTGGACCAAACTGTCGACCCGACGAGGCAACGCTCAACGGTAGGTATCGGCAGATGCAGCGCAACCTTGACGAATCGGAGATGACGGCCATCCAGCGTGGTCTCCTCGACTGGTGGGCGAGCAACGGCCGCGACCTGCCATGGCGCCGGGCCCGAGATCCGTGGGCGGTGCTGGTCTCCGAGACGATGCTCCAACAGACTCAGGTGGCACGCGTCGTCCATCGATGGGAGCGATTCCTCGCACGCTTTCCGACCGTACGAGCGTGCGCCGATGCGTCGCTCGCCGACGTCGTCGACGAGTGGTCGGGTCTGGGGTACAACCGCCGTGCGGTCTCGCTCCATCGGGCTGCGCAAGCGTGCGTCGAGCAGTTCGACGGGGAGCTCCCCGACACCGTCGAGGACCTGCAGGCGTTGCCTGGCATCGGGCCATACACCGCGCGGGCAGTCCTCGTGTTCGCGCACGAGCAGGACATCGGTCTCGTCGACACCAACGCCGGTCGGTTCGTCGCTCGAGCGCTGGCCGGCGAGACGCTCACGCCTGCCGCAGCGCAGTCGACCGCCGATGCCGCGGTACCGCCCGGCCGGGGTTGGACGTGGGGTCAGGCGGTGTTCGACCTGGGTGCAACGGTGTGCAGGAAGCGGTCACCGCGATGTGAGGAGTGCCCCATCGCTGGTCAGTGCGTGTGGAGGCTCGCCGGCAACCCCGAGCCCGACCCCATCGACGGGTCGGCGGGGATCAGCGCGCCGCAGTCCCGTTTCGACGGTTCGGACCGCCAGGGTCGTGGTCGATTGGTGTCGGCGTTGCGCTCGCGGGAGGTCACTGACAACGACGTGGCGGCCGTGATGGGTTGGCCGAATGACCCGGCGCGCGCCGCTGGCGTCGCCGAGACCCTGCTCGGCGATGGGCTCGCCGTTCATGTCGACGGGCGCTGGTCGCTCCCGCGCTGAACGGGTCGACCGTCAGGCGGTGATGGCCGCGACGATCTCGATGACGGCGTCGTCGGCGAGCGCGCGCATCTCGTCGTCGGTCCGATCCTGGATGGGGTGCGGAACGAAGACACGTGCCGCGTCGAAGCCGAGCGCCGCGGCTTGCGCGGCCGAGGCCTCCTCGAACTCGGCGCTGGCGACGAACACGCCGGGCACGCCTCGCCGTTCCAGATCTGCGATGTCGTGCACACTGCACGACGTACACGACCCTCAGTCGGCGAGTGCCTCGATGATGAGGTCACACTTCGTGGCGATCTCGTGGCGCAGGTCGACCGGCGCTGGCTTCGTGTAGGTCGGCTTGGCAAACCGGAGCACGTCGGCAGCGCCACGTGAGCGCAGACCCTCCTCGACCCGGTCGAGGAACACGTTGCCTCGGGGCTTGGAGATGTCGAGCAGGCCGACGACCTTGCCGTCGAGTGACGTCGGACGCTCGAGCAACGCCCGTTCGGCGACGCTCCGCTCCGACGTCGGGTCCAGCACCGTGTTTGCGCTCATGCGATCTCCCTGGTCACTGGATCGGATCCCTCTTCTCCGTTCACCCAACCACCGATGATGGCCGAGAACAACCCCGCACCACCGCCGGCGTGGCAGATGAGCAGCCCGCCATCGCGGAACTTCGGGAGCTCCATGCCCGCGAAGCCCTCCGGAAGGCCTTCGGTGATGCCGTCGGCGCCGGCGATGAGTTCGTCCGAGTCGAGCGTCAGCAGCTCTGCCAGCCGCCCCTCGAGTCGGGCACGGTCCCATCCGTCGTCGGCGAGGACCCGCCCGTGCTCCGGCGAGATCACGAGCATGGCGTCGATCTTGATGCAGAGCTTCGGGTGGGCGACCGAGCGTAGGCAGGCTGCGAAGGTGCGGGCCAGCGACTCTGCCGTCCTCGACTTCTGGTCGATGATCGCTTGCGGACCCTGGCCGGCGAAGAGCGTCACCGCGTCGACGCCTGCGTCGACGCCCCGTGAGACCGAGAGCGGCGTGAGCGGCGACCCTTCCTCCTGCTCCGGGAAGCACCAGCCGAGCTTCCCCGGCGATCCCATCGTCGCTCGGTCGACTCCACCGGGCTTGCCGCCGCCAACGTTGCGGACGACGAGCTGCAGTGCCCGCCCGATGGTTGCGTTGGCGCGGTTGCCCTGTCCGAGTGCGTTCACCCCGTCGTTCATGCCGATCCGTTTGCGGATGGGGCCGTTGACGACGACGATCGGTCCGGAGAAGAACGTGGTGGCGAGCAGGCCGTGCATGTTGAACTCGCTGGTGCATGCAGCCTCGAGGGCGGTGAGCACCACCGGGAGGTACTCGGGCAGACAGCCGGCCATCACGGCGTTCACCGCGACCTTCTCGACGGTGCACTCGACCAGGTCGGGCGGGACGATGGTGACGACGTCGTCGGCGGCACGATCGGTGCCCTCGAGCATCCGCGCCACCCGGGCTTCGGTCGGGGGGATCACCGGCAGGCCATCGCTCCACCCACGGTCGTACATCGCCTCGAACTCGTCTTCGAGGTCGGCGAAATCGATTCGGCGACTCCGAAGGCCCGATGCCGAGAACCGCGCTCGCAGCTCGTCTGCCCTGGTCGGGTCGACGGAGAGCGAACCGCAACCGGGACGCCAGTCGGGAAGGTCGGGACCGAGGTGCTCGACTCCCGTGAAGGTCTCCCATTCCTCACGGCTCCAGCCGACGATGCGTTCGGCCTCCTCGCCGTCGACGATGCGCAGGAGCGTTGGCACGGTCTCGATGTCCCAGTGGTACGACACCGTGAGGTCGGTGTCGTCGCTCGCGTGGAGATCCGCGGGGAACGTCGGGTCGTCCTGCGAATAGACGTGGAGTCCACCACCGCCGAGTGCCTGGAGCACTGGTTCGACGAGGACGCACGTCGGGCAGTCGCGCTTGACGATGGCGACCAGTCCATCGGGGAGAGGTGGGCGTTCGGTGCTCATGTCGCGAGGAAGTCGAGGACGATCCGGTTGAACCGGTCGGGGTCCTCGAGTTGGAGGAAGTGGCCCGTGTCGTCGAGCACCTCGACCCGGGACCGCTCGTGCGTGAGGTGTGCTGCGGTCGGCTCGGCGAAGTCGACGCCGACGCAGCCGTCGTCGCTCCCGTGGAGATAGAGGGCCGGGATGGTGACCGGGCCCATGCCGGCGTTCTGGATGTCGTCGTACGCCGGATCGACCCCGACGCCGCCGATGGTCGCCCGGTAGTAGCCGAGCGCGGCCGTGAGATGCTCGCTGCCGGCCAGCGACTGTTTCAACGCCCCCGCGGCCTCTGCTGCCACCCCGGCGTCGAGGCCCGGTGACCAGTCCTTCCAGAGCCCGTCGATGAAGGCCATGTCGTTCATCTGCACGACGGCCTCGGCCAGCGGGTGCTGGAAGAAGAACATGTAGAAGGAGCGCTTGATCTGTCCGTAGTCGAACATGATCCCAGCGGCGACCGCAGGGTGGGGGACCGACGCCGCGACCATGGCTCGCCAGCGGTCGGGCTGGTGGTTCACCGCGGGGTAGACCGCGGTCGCGCCCCAGTCGTGACCGATGAGCACAGCGTCGCCATCGCCGCCGAGTGCCTCGTGGAGCTCGTTGGCGTCGGTGGCGATCGCTCCCTGCTGGTAGCAGCCGTCGGCCGGCACCGCGGTCGGTGCGTAGCCCCGCATCCATGGCGCCACGGCGCGATAGCCAGCGTCCGCGAGGGCCGGAAGGAGGTGTCGCCACCCGTGTGGCGTGTCCGGGAACCCGTGCAGGCACAGCGCCAGCGGGCCTTCGCCCATCTCGAGGTATGCGAAGTCGAGTCCGTTGGCCTCGACGTGATCTTGCTTCGGCTCCATGGCTTGGGACCGTAGCCCCATGTCGTGCCTAACCTCCCGAGCCATGCCACGCAGCGCCGGTCAGACCGACAAGACCAACCCCGGGAACTTCTTCGAGGACTTCCACGTCGGGCAGGTCATCGAGCACGCCACCCCACGCACGGTCACCAGCGGAGACCGCGCCCTGTACGGCGCGGTGTACCCGACGCGGTTCGCGCTTCCGTCGTCGGCCGAGTTCGCGCGAGCGTCCGGCCTCGACCCGGCGCCCGTGGAGGAGCTGATCGGCTTCCACATCGCGTTCGGCAAGACGGTTCCCGACGTGTCGCTCAACGCTGTTGCGAACCTCGGCTACGCCGAATGTCGTTTCCATCGTCCGGTGGTCCCGGGCGACACGCTCCGGTCTCGGTCTGAGGTGATCGGTCTCAAGCAGAACTCGAGCGGCAAGACCGGCGTCGTCTACGTCCGGTCCACCGCCACCAATCAGCGGGACGAGGTCGCCATCGACTGGGCCCGGTGGGTCATGGTCCGCAAGGCCGATGTCGACGCTCCGGCTCCCGAGACCGTCGTGCCCGATCTCGCCGACGCGGTCGCCGCCGGCGACCTGGTGATCCCCGATGGTCTGGACTTCACGAACTACGACTTCGCTGCTGCCGGAGAGCCCCACCGTGTCGGCGACTACGCAGTGGGCGAGAAGATCGACCACGTCGACGGCGTGACGCTCACCGACGCCGAGCACATGATGGCCACCCGCTTGTGGCAGAACACGGCGAAGGTGCACTTCAACACCGAGGCACGCGAGGACGGCACCCGCCTCGTCTACGGCGGCCACGTCATCAGCCTCGCACGAGCGCTCTCGTTCAACGGCCTGGCGAACGCCCAGCTGATCGCGGCCATCAACGGCGGTGCTCACACCGCCCCCGCGTTCGCGGGCGACACGGTCTATGCATGGTCCGAGATCCTCGACGTCACCGAGACGTCTTCGCCCGGGGTCGGTGCGTTGCGGCTCCGCCTCGTGGCCACCAAGGGCCGCGACGAATCGATGACGCTCCGTGATTCGGAGGGCAGGTACGCACCCGGTGTCCTGCTCGATCTGGACGTCTGGGCCCTCGGTCCCGTCTGATCAGCACCAGGATCGGGAACAGACGTCGGTGTGACGCAGGTAACACCATCTACCGTCCGCGCTCCGCCCCAGATAGCCTGCGCAGCCACTGGCAACTCAGGGGGGAATCGCACGTGAACGTCACTTTCTACGGTGTTCGCGGCTCCACACCGTGTCCTGCGGAGGGGAATCGGCGCTATGGCGGCAACACGTCTTGCGTCGCGCTCGAGTCCCCCGGTCACGATCCCATCGTCCTCGACCTCGGAACGGGGCTGCGGATGTACGGCGAGACGCTCCCGCACGACGGCTCGTTCCACGGGCACGCGCTCGTCACGCACGTCCACTGGGACCACGTGCAGGGACTGCCGTTCTTCGTCCCGGTGCTCCAGCCTGGGGCATCGTTCGACGTCTACGGCCCACCGCTCCCGGATCAGTCGCTTGCCCAGTGCTTCGAGACGTTCGTCTCGCCGCCGTACTTCCCCGTGTCGGTCGCCCAACTCCCCGGCGTCATCAACTTCATCGACGTCATGGACACCGACATGATCGTCGGCGACGCCAAGGTCAAGGTCCGCTCCGTGCCGCACACCGGCCTCACGAACGGCTACCGGGTCGAACAGGACGGCGTCTCGGTCGTCTACATCTCCGACCACCAGATGCCAGCGGACGATCCCACGTCGATCGCCGATGGCGTGCTCGAACTGTGCGACGGCGCCGACCTGTTGATCCACGATGCCCAATACACGGCGGCAGAGTTCGCCACGAAGCGCGACTGGGGCCACTGCACGGTCGACTATGCCGTCCATGTGGCCGCCGAGGCCGGCGTGAAGCGACTGGCGCTGTTCCACCATGACCCGTCCCACGACGACCCGATCGTCGACTGCCTCCTCGCCGGGGCGAAGGAACGGGCTGCGGGAAAGATCGACGAGGTCGTCGCGGCCGCCGAGGGGCTGACGATCGTTCTCTAGCCGATTGGAACCTGTTCTAGGGTCCGAACGCATGAGCGCGATCGACCAGGCCCACTACCGACAGGTCCTCGGACACTTCCCGACCGGGGTGACGGTGGTCGCAGGCGTCGCCGATGGTGAGCCGGTGGGTCTTGCCGTCGGGTCGTTCTTCTCGCTGTCGATCGAACCCCCCCTGGTCGGCTTCTGTGTCGGTAAGTCGTCCAACAGTTGGAAGGCGATGGAACCGAGCGGATCGTTCTCCGTGAACATCCTCGGCGCCGATCAGGAAGATGTCTGTCGGGTGTTCGCGACGAGCGGCGACGACAAGTTCGCGACGATCGGGTGGACCAAGGCCGAGTCCGGTTCGCCGCTCATCAACGACGTGCTCGCCTGGATCGACTGCGACCTCGAGACGGTGTACGACGGCGGCGACCATCACATCGTCGTCGGTCGTGTCCGAGGCATGGACGTGGGTCACGAGGGCGACCCGCTCGTCTTCTTCCGCGGCGGTTACGCCAACCTCGCCTGAAATCGCATTGACCGGTGGGTCAAGTGACTCGGTAGTTTGGGTTGATCGAGGGAAGCAGACGAGAACGCCGAGCGGTCGGGAGAAGCGCCAGCGCCGACCGCTCCAGGCCGGCGAGCGGAGCGAGTGGCCGAGACAACTCTGGTTGGCGGTTGATCGCCGAGACGCTTCGTCCACGACGAGCTGGCGTCATCGCCGGCGTCGTGGTCGGGCTCCTCTGGTCGATGGCCAAGGTGAGCATCGGGCTCCTGCTGCGACAGGCCGTCGACACCGGCATCGAGGCCGACAACATGTCTCGGCTGCTCTTCTGGTCGGTCGCGATCGCATTGGTCGGGTGCGTCTCCGGGGCGCTCACCGGTATCCGCCGGTACCTCGCATTCAAGGAAGCCCGGCTGGCCGAGAAGCACCTCCGCGACCGGCTGTTCGCGCATGTTCAACGGCTGCACTTCGCCTTCCACGACGAGGCCTCTGCCGGCGACCTGATGAGCCGAGGCAACACCGACCTGCAACACCTGCAGAACTTCGTGGTGATGATCCCGCTGACCATCGCCAACCTCATGACGGTCGTCGGCGTCGCAGTGATCCTGGTCGCACTCGATCCGTTCCTCGCGGTCGTCTCGCTCGCCGCCCTCCCGCTGATCAACGTGGTCGCCAAGCGCTTCGGTTCACGCTTGTTCCCCTCGGTGATGGGCATCCAACGCGAGTCCGCAGCGCTCGCGACGGTCGTCGAGGAATCGGTGGCCGGCGTCCGCGTCGTCAAGGGCTTCGGTGCCGAGGAAGTCGTCAAGACCCGCCTCGGCGGCGCAGCCGACGACGTCTACCGCGAGTCGATGGACGCTGCCCGCATCCGTGCCACGTACCTGCCCGCGCTCCAGTTGCTGCCCAACGTGGGCCTCATCACGGTGCTCGGCGTCGGCGGCCATCGTGTCGTCGACGAGGTCCTGTCGCTGGGCTCGCTGGTGGCGTTCAACTTCTACCTGATCCTGCTCATCTGGCCGCTGCGCATGCTCGGCATGATCATCGCCAACGGGCAGCGCGCGTCGGCAGCGGCCCAGCGAGTGGCGCAGGTCCTGTCGACCGATCCCGTCGTGGTCGACGCCCCAGGCGCACGCTCGCTACCCGCTGGTCGCGGCGAGGTCCGCTTCGAGCGTGTCGACTTCGCATACGGGGGAGCGGAGGCCGCTGACGACGGAAGTGCCCCGATCCCCGTGCTCGACGGATTCGACCTCCACGTCGAGGCAGGGACCTCGGTCGCACTCGTCGGCGCCACCGGCTGCGGCAAGTCGACCGTCGGGCGACTCATCCCGCGTTTCTACGACGTCGACTCAGGCCGAGTGCTGATCGACGGACTCGACGTGTCCCTCGCCAAGGTGGACGAACTCCGGCGGTCCGTCGGGATCGTGTTCGAGGAGACCTTCCTCTTCTCCGACTCGATCGCCGCCAACATCGCCTTTGCCGACCCCGAGGCATCGCAGGAGTCGATCGAACGCGCAGCCCGACTCGCGGGCGCACACGACTTCATCGTCGAACTCGAGCACGGATACGAGTCGGTCATCGGTGAGCGCGGCTACTCGCTCTCCGGCGGGCAACGTCAGCGCATCGCGATCGCCCGTGCGGTGCTCGCCGACCCACGAGTCTTGATCCTCGACGATGCGACGTCATCGGTCGACCCCACCAAGGAACACGAGATCCGAGACGCGCTCGGCGTGGTGATGGAGGGTCGGACGACCATCGTGATCGCCCATCGCCCTGCCACGATCGCGTTGGCCGATCGTGTCGTCCTGATCGACGAGGGTCGCGTGCTCGCCGCTGGCACGCACACCGAACTCCTGGCGTCGAACGACCGCTACCGCGAGGTCCTCGCTGCGGCCGACGACACGGAGGTCCCCGTCTGATGTGGATGGGCGCTGGTGTCGACGAAGACGACAAGCTCGACCGCGACGCGGCGAAGAAGATCCTGCGACGCACCTATCGCATGCTTCGACCACACCGACGGCGAATGGTCGTGGCCGGCATCCTTGCTGCTCTCTTCACGATGGGCACGCTGGCTGGTCCGCTGCTCGTCCGCACCGGGATCGACGACGGCATCAAGGTGGGCGACCGGACGGTCATCAACCAGGTGGTCATCGCCTACATCGTCATCGCGGCGCTCTCGTACTTCGTGTACCGGGCCCAGGTGGTCTCCATCTCTCGCATCGGCGAGGACTTCCTCAAGGACCTGCGGCTCCGGCTCTTCGATCACCTCCAGAAGATGTCGATGCCGTTCTACGACCGCGAGAAGGCTGGCGTCGTCGTCAGCCGGATGACGTCGGACATCGATTCGCTGTCAGAACTGGTCCAGATGGGCCTGCTCATGTTCGTCTCGAACGGGCTGCTGCTCGTGGTGTCGATCGTGGTGCTGGGTGCGGTGAGCGTGAAGCTCCTCCTCCTGTGCATGCTGGCGCTGCCGCCCGTGATCATCGCCAGCCGGAAGTTCCAGCGCGACTCGAACATCGCCTATCTGGACGTGCGCGACGGCATCGGCGCCACGTTGTCGCAGCTCCAGGAGGGCATCTCCGGCGTGCGAGTGGTGCAGGCCTTCGCCCGGGAGGACGTCGAGTCGACCCGCTTCGAACGGCGCAACCGACGCCTCTACGACGCCCACATGAAGTCCGTGAAGATCTCGGCCTGGTACCTGCCGGTCATCGAGATCGCCGGGCTCGGAACGACCGCTGCGGCCGTCGGGGTCGGCGGTTGGTGGGTCCATCAGGGCGATCTGACGATCGGCACCGTGACCTTCTTCGTGCTCACGCTCTCGAACCTGTTCGAGCCCATCCAGCAGCTCAGCCAGCTGTTCAACATGGTGCAGTCGGCCGGTGCAGGACTGAAGAAGGTGTACGAGCTCCTCGACACGGACGTCGACGTCGCGGAGCGTCCCGGCGCCGTCGACCTCCCCGCTCGAGGCGCGATCGAGGTGCGCGACGTCGCGTTCTCGTACCTGGACGGAACCGAGGTCCTGGCCGGCGTCGACCTCACCATCGCGGCCGGCGAGCGAATCGCGCTGGTCGGTCCGACCGGCGCGGGCAAGTCGACGCTCGCCAAGTTGATCGCTCGCTTCTACGACCCCACCGGCGGCTCGATCTCCGTCGGCGGAGTCGATCTGCGCGACGCCACGCTCGTCTCGTTGCGTCGGACGATGGCGGTCGTGCCTCAGGAAGGGTTCCTCTTCAACGGCACGCTCATCGACAACATCCGGCTCGCTCGACCGGAAGCGACCGACGACGAGATCGCCGAGGCGATGGCCAGCATCGGCATCTTCGACCGGTTCGCCGATCTCCCCGAAGGACTGCTCACCGAGGTGCGTGAGCGCGGCAGCCGGTTCTCCGCTGGCGAGAAGCAACTGGTGTCACTTGGTCGGGCCGCCCTCGCCGCGCCCGAGATCCTCGTGCTCGACGAGGCCACCTCCTCCCTCGATCCCGGCACAGAAGCCGTCGTCGAACAGGCCATGGAGCGCCTTGCCGAGGGCCGGACGACGATCGTGATCGCGCACCGCCTCACCACCGCAGCACGGGCAGACCGGGTCGCTGTCGTAGCCGGTGGACGCCTCGCCGAGGTCGGAACCCACGACGAATTGATCGCCAGGGACGGTGCATACGCGGCGTTGTTCGCGGCGTGGGCAGGTGGCGTGGGATCTCCGGCCGAGAATTAGTAAGCTCCCCATAGGAGAAATCCCTGTCCGCACGCGATTCCTACGCCTGGAGGCCCTCGTGGCCGTCACTGATCTCGATCTCGGCAAGTACAAGCTCGGCTGGTCCGACGAAGAGGACTACGTCTTCAAGCCCAAGAAGGGCCTGAACGAGGACATCATCCGCGAGATGTCGTGGATGAAGGGCGAGCCGGACTGGATGATCAACCTCCGGATGAAGTCGTACGGCCAGTTCCTCAAGCGGCCGCTGCCGACATGGGGCGGCGACATGTCGGAGATCTTCTTCGACGACATCTTCTATTACATCAAGCCGACCGACCATCAGGTCGACGCCTGGGACGAGCTCCCCGACTCGGTCAAGGACACCTACGAGAAGCTGGGTATCCCCGAGGCCGAGCGCAAGTACCTCGCCGGCGTCACCGCCCAGTACGAGTCCGAGGTCGTCTACCACAAGAATCGCGACGATCTGGAGAAGCAGGGCGTCCTGTTCACCGACATGGACACCGCGCTGCGGGAGTACCCCGAGCTGGTGCGCTCCTGGTTCGGTCGGATCATCCCGCCGAACGACAACAAGTTCTCGGCGCTCAACTCGGCCGTGTGGTCCGGCGGCTCGTTCATCTACGTCCCGCCCGGCGTCGAGGTCG
>JBBSLH010000014.1:0-27493 GCA_038255425.1 Acidimicrobiales bacterium | reverse complement strand
GAGATCTCTGACGGGACGCTGTTCGTTCGACAGCCAACCGGCGATGCCAGCGGCAGGCACTTCGAGAGCGAACCCGTCAGAGACCTCGAGACGCTACGAACAAGCCGTCGCGCCCACCCGAAGTCTCAAGCAGGCACTTCTCATCGTCGACCCCGGCGGAGCAGAGGTCTACCGCTATCAGGGCCGCGACTTTGCCGATCGAACCAAGGACGACGATCTGCTCACCGCACTCGGAGCGCTCGATCTCCCACCGATCGATCCCGGGCCGTGGGTGCCCGAGGTCGAGGTCCCGTCGGATCTTCGGGGTTTCTTCCGTCCCGACGACTTCCGCGCCTACTTCAACGGCAACATGTTCGGGGCGGTCGCGCTCGCCGGGCGCATCACCGATCCCGAGTCGCGACGTCTCGTTCACGAACACCGGGTCATGGCCAAGTCGAGCCTCGAGGCGTGGGAGCAGTGGCGACCCACCATTACCTGACGACGTCGCCGAGTCAGATCTGGTCGGCCCGGCGGAGGTAGGTGAGGGCGAGCCATCCGGGGAGGATCGGGAGCCAGAACGTGACGAGCCGGTAGAGGAACACGGCGGGAATCACGACGCTGGCTTCCTCGACAGTGCTGAGGGCGCCGATGAGGGCGGCTTCGGCTGCGCCCAGTCCGCCGGGTGTCGGGGCGGCCATGGCGACGGCGCTTCCGGTGAGGAACAACAGCCCGACGATCGGGAATGGCGCGCTCGAGCCGAATGCCTGGAGGCTGGCAGCCATCGCAGCGAGGTAGGCCAGAGTGATCCCCGCCGACCCTCCGAGAAGGAGCACGAGTCGGCCGGGCTGGCGGCCGATGGTCTTGAGTGACGCCCAGCCGGCGCGGAGTTGTGGGACCACGTGGGTGGTGACGAGTCGGCGCGTGAGCGGGATGGCGAATGAGACGGCCAGGATCACGACGACAACGCCGACGGCGGTGACGATCGTTGCAGGAGAGATGATGGACACGTCGGTGTTCTCGTCGCCGCTGGCGAGGAGCAGGAACCCGACGATGAGGGTGAGGTGCATGACGAGTCCGGCGACCGCGTTGAGACCGACCGCGGTGATGCCGACGGCGGTGGGCACGCCGTTGCGTTGGAGATATCGGATGTTGGCGGCGAAGCCACCGACCTTGGCTGGGGTGACACGGTTCGCGAACGAGGATGCGAGCTGCGCGAGCAGTGATCGCCCGAAGGGGATGCGGCAGGGGATTGCGGCGAGCAGGGATGCGGTCGCTGCGACATACGTGAGCAGTGACAGCCCGACAGCGGCGATGGCCCACGGCTTGGACGCGTCACGCGCTTGGCTCCAGACGTTGTCGATGTCTGCGAGTTGTGGGACGAGGAACCATCCACTCAGCCCGATGGTCGCGAGCACGAACAGCGTCTTCGTGCTGATGCGTTGCAACTGGACGGGTTCTTCTGCTGGGATGCCGCACTGGTCGATCAGCAGCGAGCGGATCGGGTCGAGTCCCTTGGCCCCACCAATCGCTTCCCGGGTGGCGGAGCTCAACGCGAGTGGCTGGAGCCATGGCATCGCACGTTCGAGCTCGCTGACCACTGACGTTCGGTGGGCCGCGGCGACGGCTCGGTCCGCGCCGACGACAGCCGCGGTCGAGGCGAGGAGCTCCGCGACGTCGGTGCCGAGCATCTGGTCTGATGCGGCGAGTTCGGCGAACCCGAAGTCGATCATCCACGGCAGCCCGTCGGAGGCGATGAAGATGTTGGCGAGGCGGAGGTCTCGGTGCGCGATGCGGCGACGGTGGAGGCCGTGGACCATCGACCAGATCGCGTCGAGCGTGTCGTCATCCAGGTCGTCATGTTGGTCGGCGGAGGTTCCATCGATCGCCTCGTAGGCGAGGACCATTCCGTCGATGCCTGCGTCTGCGACCCCGATGATCCGTGGTGTGCGGGTGCCGAGCGCCGCGGCCTGCAACGCGACGAGGGCTTCGTGCTCGACCGCCCGTTGGAGGCTGACGAAGGGTCGATGGTCGCCCGTCTTGCGCAGCCGGGCCCACCGGTAGGCGCGGAAGAGCAGGTCTGCGCTGCGCTCATCGCGCCCGAGAGCCTTCACGAACAGTCGGCTGTTGTCGCGGAGGTGCGCGATCCAGGGAGCCGACCCGCGGGCGTCCACATCGAGCGGCCCGATGTCGATCACGTCGATACCGAGCGATGCGAGACCTTCGGTGATGTCGTTGCCGTTCGGGGCGAGACGGTGGCGACCGAGGATGAGCAGGATCGCCGCACCGATCAACATTCCGGCGCCGAGGTCGGTGACCAGGCCCAGCGCCGGCACGCCAGCCGACCAGATCGACACTGCCGCGTACAGGCCGAGGACCAACGCGACTCGTCGGACGATCGTGCGACGAAGGAAGGACTCGGACGTCGCGAGCATCGCGACCGCTCCGGCGAACAGGGGGTCGCCGGGTCGCAGTGACTCGCCCGGTCGTAAGAATCCCACGGCGCTGTCGACATCGAACGCGGCGCGGACGCTTGCGTCGACCGTGTCGTAGATGAACTCGCCGACCATGATGCTGAGCGCCGCCGCGCCCAGAAACGCTGCCGTGAGCATCGTGAGGCGACGGAATCGAGTAGTGACGAGCGACCAACCGAGCGCGCCGGCCACCGCGGCGAGGACCAGTGCTGCGAGCACCGCGGCGGGAGCGTCGTGGACCCAGACGGGGAAGCTGGCCAGCGTGGAGTTGCCGTCCTCACTGAGACCGAGGAACGTCGAGTCGAAGACGTTTGCAACGCCGACACCGCCGATGAGCAGCACACCACCGATCACCGCGCGGACGACATCCACAGGTGACCGGCCGTGCGCGGCATGCGTTGGGGCCTCGTTCAGATCGACTGCCGTGTCAACTGCCATCAGGCTGGGCACTCGCAATCGGGATGTACGAATCGGTTCAGGAACACGAACCACAGAATTGCGGCGAACGCGGTGCCGGCGGCGGCACCGGCGACCACGTCGAGGAAGTTGTGTTCCCCGAAGTACATCCGAGAGACGGCAACGATTCCGGCCCAGATCAGCGGCACGGGCCGCCAGCGGCGGGGAAGAAACGCGGCGACGAGGAACGCGGTCGCGAACGCGGTGGTCGCATGTCCCGACGGGAAGCTGAACCCGTCGAATCCGGTGCCGCGTACCTCGATTTGAGGTCCGACGGAGAGGAAGGGCCGTTCGCGTTCGACGAGTTTCTTGATGAGGCCCTTCTCGATGCCGAGTTTGAGCGGGACGACCATCACGAATGGCACGAGGTGTTGCCAGCGGCGGGTGAATGCCACGATCACGATGCCGACGATGATGGGAGCAAACAACACCCCGGCTTGCTGAAGGAGCCACATCGGGGGTTCGAGCCAGCCGGGCCAGTCGTTGAAGAACGTGAGGATGTCGACCTCCCATGACGGCACCTCACCGTTCCATGCGACGGACGCCGATGCAGCGAGCACCAGGGCCGCGGCCAGGACGATTGCAGACAGCCGTCGTGCGGAGAGTCGGTGGCAGATGATCTTGAGTGGCCGTCGCTCGGTCATGTCTGAGCCCTCGGTACGGTCTTCATCGATTGGCTCACGTTCGCAGAGTGGGAGCGGCGACGCGCAGAGTTCCGTCGGCGGGCTTGCCGCGGCAGCCACGGCCGTGATGATGGTGGGAGTAGATGGACTCGATGACGGTGAGGTAGAGCCAGCCGATGAGGAGCCCGCCGATGACGTCGGAGAACCAGTGGACGCCGAGGTAGATACGGCTGGCAGAGATGCCGGCGATGAGGAGTCCCGAGGTGGCCGTGGTGAGCCACCAGATCCAGCGCCGGTTGGTGGTGAGCGCGACGAGTGGTGGCAGGAGCCCCCAGAGTGTGACGGCTGCGAGGACGTGCCCGCTGGGGAAGGAGTACCCGGTTCCGTCGACGAGGCGTTCGAGATCGGGGCGGTCACGACCCACGAGCAGCTTCAGGACGAACTCGAAAACTGGCCGAGCGAGCACTGCGACCGTGAGGGCGAGCGCGAGGGCCCGGCATCGCCGCGCTGTCGCGAGAACGATCACGGCGAAGGCGGGGAATATGACGATGTTCGATCCGAGGCGGCTGAACGATCGGAACGTGCTCTCCAAGCCGGAGGTCCGGCGGGACTCGACCCATCGTTGGATGGGCTCGTCCCAGGTGAGCAGCAAGGATCCGTGATCGATGCGGGCCGCCAACGCGAGCGTGAGCGCGGTGCCGGCGACGACCCAGATGAGTGCTGGGTGCTGGAGGAGTACCCCTCGTGGTGTGAGGGGTGGGTCGAGGTGGAGCGGCCGTTTCACGGGGTTTCTATTCGATGGGTTCGAGGCGTTCGACGTCGGTGCGGACGTGGTCGACACCCCAGTCCTCGAGACAGCCGCGGAACTGGCGTTGGTCGGTCGTGTCCATGGACGGAGTGAGAACGACACGGAAGCGGCCGTTGCCGATGTCGTCGATCGGTCCGGTGGGGTCGGAGTGGACCTCGAGTCGGCAGGTGAGAAGAAGGGCCTCGGCCATTTCGACGCTCGTCTGTCCTGCTTCGCTGCCCTTGGTGCTGACATGCATCACGAGTTCGATCTGTGAATCTGGATCGATCTGCTGATGGGTGGACAGGGTTGCGTCGCGGAGCAGGAGTACGGCGAAGGCGGCGGCGGCGACACCCGCGAGTCCGAGGATGAATTTCATGGTCAATTCCCGGCTCGGCGAAGCAGCCGGCGGAGCTGGTCGTCGTCGCATCCTGGTATGGCTTGGGCGAGCACGGTGACGTCGTCGACCAGCAGTCCACCACGCGGGTAGCTGATCGGGCCGAGCTGTCGGGCCAGCCTCTCCTCACCAGCCGGGGTCGCAGTGTTCGCGGAGATGCGGTCGACGACCCATGCAATGCCGGAGAGGATCACGCCACCGCCGACCAGGAACGTGATGAACACGTTCATTCGGGTGGGTTCCAGCCATGCGAAACGGTTCGGCCGGGGCGGTCGGGTCTGGCGGAGGGCATCGAGCACGGCCGGATCGACGTCACCCGCGGTGGTCAGTTGACCGATGCGCCGCAAGATGAGCGCGGCGGCGAGGCCGACTTCAGCGATGAGCACGATGAGCCCGAAAAATAGAGCGCGATTCCATTCCCACCGGTTGAGCGACACGATCATGTAAATGGCACCGAACGCGAGCGTGGCGACACCGGCGAGCCAGGCGATGACTTTCATGCTGCAACCTCTTCGGTGATGGCGACGTCGCCGTTGTCACCGTTGACGGTGACGGCAGCCCCGTCGGCGAACGTGCTGGACGCGCCGGCGTAGCCGACGACGGTGGCGACATTGCTCTCTCGGGCGAGGATGGCGAGGTGTGAGAGCACCGAGCCGGTCTCCGCGATGATCCCGGAGAGTCTTGGAAGGAGAGGCCCGAGGCCTGGGGTGAGCGTGGTGGTGACGAGCACGGAGCCTGGCGGCGGGTCGACGGTGTCGTGCGTGATCGGTCCGGTGCCGGTGCCCCCTCCTGCACCGGTGCCGCCGCCGACCTCGTCGGAGCGGCGGGTGACGATGGCGTGGCCGAGGTCCGAGATCTGGAAACACGCCGGGAGGGGCTCTCCGAAGTGGTGTTCATGGGCGCTGGTCAGGTCCGCTCGAGTGACAGCGCGTTTGGTTACGAAAGCTTCGAGAGATGCGAGGTCGACATGTCGCACGGCCCCGGCGGATGGGAGCGCGCCGACATTGGCGAGTCGTTCGCCGAGTTGCCATGCGGCACGACCGGTGAGTTCCTGGAGCCAGCGGGCCCGGAGTCGAAGAGCCTCGCGGAGGACCCCGTTGTCGCTTCCCGCGGCCGTGCCGGTGCCGAGGTCGGGGGTGAGCGCGTCGGCTGGCAACACGGGTGCGGCGCCGACTCGTGGGCTGGTGAGGGCGAGCACGATCGGACTGCGCGTGAGGATGTCGTCGTCGCTCGATCCGTCTTGGCGCGCTTCGGACAGCACCCGCAGGGCGACGGACGCGCCGGTCATGCGATTGGTCCCGGTGTCGGTGAGCATGCCCATGAGGATCTCGTGGGCATGCACCGCACGGAGGACCGACTGGCCGCGCTGGATGAGCGCGATCAGTTGGCGGCTGGTGAGTTCATCGACGGTGGGGACGGCTTCGAGGTCGGCGTCGACCCGGTCGAGGAGGTCTTCCGCGAGGCGGGGGAGCGCGGCGCGGAGTCGTCCGACACGCCACGCTGCTTGAAGTCGCCGGGCTGCAGGGATCGGATTGAGGCGTTGCAGCAGCGTGGGTTTGGGTCTGATGTCTCCGGCGAGGCGTAGGTCGATTGCGACGTGACCGGCCACAGTGATCACGACGTCGCTGGCTGCGACCTCGGCCGCGGTCGCCGTACCGGCGAGCAACACCGCATGGCGGACGCCGTCGCGCAGCGGGGGCACCCACAGGTCGACTTCGAGCTCCGTGAGTGGCTCGGGGAAGGTTTCCGCGACCGGGCCGGGTCCGTACACCGGCCCGGTCGGGATACCTCGGACGGCCGTGGTGACCGGCCGCGATTGCAAGAGCCAGAGTTGGTCGTCGGTGCCGATCGCCCACTCGACGTCCTGTGGGCTGCCGAACACGTCGGCGACCAGTTGAGAGAGTTCGACGAGTCGGCGCAATGCCGTGCGGGGGAGTTCGGGGCCGTCGTTGCGGTCGAACTCGACCACCTTGGCGTTCGGGTCGAGCACATACCGGGACCCGTCGATCTCGCCGCTCACGAGCGGCTCCGGTCCACCATCGACTGCACTGACGACTCGCCGGTCGCTTCGCCCGGACACCGGATCGATCCCGAACATCACGCCACCGAAACGCGGTTCGATGAGCGGCTGGACGAGAACGGCGATCGGATGGTCGGTCGCCCCGGCCTGCACACGAGAGTCGAGCACCTCCTGGACGGCAGCGGTGAATGCACCGAGGCCGGTGATGCCGATGACCGACGCGAACTGGCCTGCCATCGAAGACGCCGCCGAGTCCTCGACGACCGACGAGGACCGGGCCACGAGCGACTGACGTTCGCCACCGGCGCGGCGGAACGCCTCGGCGACGGCGGCGTGGCCAGCCACGCGGCCACCGGCATCGATCGCGTCGGAGAACGCGGTGGTGAGCACCACGCCGCCGAGGGCGGGAAGGCCATCGGACCGTGCGCGGGCGAGTGCGGCGGCCTTGCCTCCGGTGAGGGTGACCTCGGTTGCGGTCGAGTCGTCGAGGTCGACGACCTCAGCTGTGATGTTGCCCATGTAGGAGTGAACCGAGACTGCCCCGAGTCTGTTCGACGACTGTCGGTTCTGAGACAATCGCCGCTGCCTTGCCTAGGTTGCTCGAATGGCACTTCGGCAGTCGCGGCTCGCGGCGTGGATCGCGATGTGTCTCGGTCGTGGGGCACGGGCGCCGATCTCGGAACTCGATGCCGGACTTCTTGCCGACGAGGTCGGCGAACAGTTCTTCGCGGGGGGCACCTTCGTGTTCCGCCAGGGAGAGGACGCAGCGCAGGTACACATCATTCGCTCGGGATCTGTGGAGCTGTCGCAGATGTCGCGGGGTCGGCGCGTCACCGTGCAGGTCCTGGTTCCCGGCGACGTCTTCGGCGATGTGCCGATGCTGTTGGGGGAGCCGGAGCCGTTCGACGCACGGGCCGTCGTCGACAGCACCGTGCTCTCGATCGATCAACCGACGTTGTTTGGGCTGCTGTCGAGCCGCCCGCAACTCGCTCGTCGCTGGATGATCTCGCTCGCCGGTCGGATGTCGGGGCTCCAGCAACGACTCGTCGACGTTCTCGCCGGTGGTATCGAAGCACAACTCGCCTCGATGCTGTTGCGGCAGGCCGATGAACATGGCCGCGTGGCGATGCCACAAGCGCAACTCGCGTCGCTGCTCGGAGTGCAACGTACGAGCGTGCAGCGCGTGCTCAAGCAGCTCGCGGAAGCAGGCCTCATCGAGGTCGGCTACCGCAAGATCGAGCTCGTCGATCGCGCGGGCCTCCTCACACTCCTCGACGAGGGTGCCTGACGGGAGGACTCGGGAAGGGATTGTCGCAACCGCGACACAGCCGGCATGGATGTCGCCGACAGCGGGTTCCATTGTGCGTGACCATCTACCTCACACTCGACCGCGACGCGGCCACGACCGGGAGTAGACACCTTCCTGAAGGTCGCGCGGCAGAACACGCGATCGAACGCAGTAGAGGGGTCACCATGCATCCGGAGACGACTGGCGAACGCCAATGAGCGGCGGACCGATGGCCTGGGGACGTGGGGTACTGAACGATCCGACGCTCAACAAGGGGACGGCGTTCAGCCTCGCAGAACGTCGGGCGCTCGGCCTCGACGGACTCATCCCGCCCCGCGTCGAGTCGATGGCCGAGCAGTTCGCTCGGATCCGCGACAAGTACGACCGGCTCCACGACGACCTCGAGCGCCATATCTTCCTCCGTGCTGTGCATGACATCAATCAGGTGCTGTTCCACGGTTTCGTCGCCGAGCATCTCGAGGAGATGCTGCCGATCCTCTACACGCCGACGGTCGGGTTGGCGTGCGAGGAGTTCAGCCACATGTACCGCCGACCGCACGGCCTCTTCCTCAGCTTTCCCGATCGTGATCGCATGGCAGAACAGTTCGCGACGCTGGAAGGCGATGTCGACGTCGTCGTGGTGACCGATGGACAGCGGATCCTCGGACTGGGTGATCAGGGGATCGGTGGCATGGGCATCCCGATCGGCAAGCTGTCGCTCTACACCGCTGCCGGTGGGATCGATCCGAACCGGACGCTGCCGATCTTCCTCGACGTCGGTACGGACAGCCGGCAACTCCTCGACGATCCGCTCTATCTCGGGTGGCGCAACGAGCGGGTCACGGGAGCGGGGTACGACTCGTTCATCGAGCAGTTCGTCGGCGAACTGTTCACGCGTTTCCCTGGAGTGCTGTTGCAGTGGGAAGACTTCGCCGGTCACCACGCCACGCCGATCCTGCAGCGATATCGCGACCGCGTCCTGAGCTTCAATGACGACATCCAGGGAACAGCTGCCGTGGCCCTCGCCGCGGTGCACGCGGCAATGAACGTCGCGGGCACACCGCTCACTGATCAGCGGATCTGCATCGTCGGCGCCGGTTCGGCCGGGACCGGCATCGCCGCCATGTTGAGCGACGCACTCGAAGCCGATGGTGTCGTCGATCCCGAGGCGCGCCTCCACCTCGTCGACGCGGACGGTCTGCTCCACGACCGACGCGACGATCTTGCCGACTTCCAGACTCGATTCGCGCAGCGATGGGACGACGTGTCGACGTGGGCGAACCCTGACGGGCCGACGTCGCTCGACACGGTGATCGCGAACGTCAAACCGTCGGTACTCATCGGCGTCTCGGGTCAAGGGGGCCTGTTCACCAGATCGATCGTCGACGCGATGCTCCAGGGAACGGAACGGCCGGTGATCCTGCCGCTGTCCAATCCGACGACCCACGCCGAAGCGACACCAGCCGATCTGCTGTCGTGGACCGGAGGCCAAGCGCTGATCGCCACCGGCAGCCCGTTCCAGCCAGTCGACCATGACGGAATCAGCTACACGATCTCGCAGTCCAACAACATCTACGTCTTCCCAGGGATCGGCCAGGGTGCACTCATCGCGAACGCCAGCGAGGTGACCGACGGGATGCTGCGCGCCGCCGCCCGCGGGGTCGCCGACGAGAGCCCGTGCCGCTCCGGCGACTCGTCCCTCGGGCTGCTTCCTCCGTTGAGTGACGTGGCGTCGGTGAGCCGCCGCATCGCTCGCGCGGTCGCTGCAGCAGCGGCCGCGGATGGCGTCGGGGACGACATCGATGCCGAGGAGATCGACCGGCGCCTCGAGCAGTCCTGGTGGAGACCGATCTATCGTGACCTCGATCCGGAGCATGGAGCAGGTCAGCGATGAGCGACGGCACCGACCTCCCGGGAAGTCAGTACATCGCGCCCGAGGACGTGCTCGTCGAGATGGCCGAAGCCGGCTCGAAGCGGGCGTGTTCGCTCCGTGTCAGCCAGGTTCTCATTCTCAGCGTCATGGCCGGAGGCTTCATCACGGTCGGCGCGCTGTTCAGCACCCTCATTGCGACCGGCACCGAGAACGAAGGACTGAAGCGCCTCCTCGAGGGATTCGGATTCTCGGTCGGCTTCTTCCTGGTCGTGCTCAGTGGCGCGCTCCTGTTCACCGAGGCGAACGTCGAACTTCCAGCAACGCTGCTCGGCAACCGACGGCCCGAGGAATCGACATCGCTGCGAACCGCGGTCTTGAAGCTGTGGCTACTCGCGGCGGTCGGCAACATGGTTGGGGCCTTCGTGATCGGACAGGCGATCGTGTCCGTATCCGACTACGGCAGCGGCTTCGAGGAGCTGCTCGGCGAAGTGGTGGAAACGAAGATGCGATTCCGCGAGGTCGGCGGTGCCGAAGGCTTCTTCAAGGCAATCCTCTCAGGGGTCCTCGCCAACTGGCTCGTCGGGATGGCTGCGTTCCTCGCCACCATGGGCCGGACCATCATCGGCAAGTACATCCCGGTCCTGGTCACCGTCATGGCATTCGTGGCCGGAGGGTTCCTCCACAGCCCAGCCAACATGGGCTACCTGTCCCTGATCCAGGGATTCGGTGGCGGACCCGGCTGGAGCGAAGGACTGACGTGGGCCGTGCTACCTGCTGCGATCGGCAACATCATCGGAGCCCTCTTCCTCGTTGCCCTGCCGTTCCACCTCGCCAGCACCCGCAGGCAACGATCGAACAACGAAGGACCGACTTCATGAGCGCCGCCGACCGACCATCGACCGAACCGGTTGCCGTGCCCGACGAACCGCACGGCTGGCACAAGGTGCTCGACACCGATGACCTCCCCGAGGGGCGGGTGACCACGGTCACCGTTGGGCGCCGGACCCTGGCGGTGACGAACGTCGACGGCGCCTTCGGCGCGTTGGACAACCATTGCCCGCACCAGGGCGGTCCGTTGGGGGAAGGCTCGATCGAGAAGGGGTGGTTGCGGTGCCCCTGGCACGGCTACGACTACAGCCCCTGCAACGGCACGCCACCCGAAGGTTTCGGCGACGCTCCCGTGGCTTATGCGAGCGAGGTCCGTAGCGACGGCGTCTATGTGGCGCTCCCGGTCGAGAAGGAGCACGAGCGGACGGTGTCGGACGTGATGGTCGAGACCATGGTGAACTGGGGCGTCGAGTCCGTGTTTGGCATGGTCGGCCACTCGAACCTCGGCTTCGCCGATGCCATGCGCCGAGCCGAGGAACGAGGCGACCTCCGATACTTCGGCATCCGCCACGAGGGAGCAGCGTCCTTCGCAGCGACTGCGTACGGGAAGCTCACCGGACGACTCGCCGCCTGCTTCGGAATCGCCGGCCCGGGCTCCACCAACCTGTTGACCGGCCTCTACGACGCC
Source organism: Acidimicrobiales bacterium (assembly GCA_038255425.1). GTDB lineage: Bacteria > Actinomycetota > Acidimicrobiia > Acidimicrobiales > Salinilacustritrichaceae > Salinilacustrithrix. The sequence continues at coordinate 16,083 of JBBSLH010000014.1, read as the reverse complement.
AAAGTGGATCGGGCACCGGTGCTGGCACTGTCGGGCCAGGTGCCGTCCAAGACCAAGGGTCGGGGCGCGTTCCAGGACATGGATCTGGCCAGCGCGTTCAGCGACGTCTCCCGGTTCGGTGAAGTGGTGCTGTCGGACGCGGACCACGCCGAGTTGATGACCCTGGCGTGCAAGACGGCACTGGTCGAACACGACGTGGCCAGCCTCATCTTCCCCGACGAGGTCCAAGTCGAACGATCCGACCAGGAGGCGTCAGGACCGGAAGGACGCACCGGCGCCCGGGACATCGCACCACCGGCCGAGGTCGTCGCCGACGCGATCGAGCTCATCCGGAACGCGGAACGGCCAGTCATCGTCGTGGGCCAGGGCGCACGGCCTCACATGGGCGCGGTCGTCGAACTGGCCGAGTTGATCGGCGCGCCGGTGATCACGACCTTCAAGGCCAAGGGCGCGATCTCGGATCACCATCCGCTCGGCTGCGGCGTGCTCGGACGGAGTGGCACGCCCGTGGCGAGTTGGTTGATGAACGAGTCCGATCTGGTGGTCGTGTTCGGAGCTTCGTTCTCGAATCACACCGGCATCGCCCCGTACAAGCCGATCATCCAGGTCGACCACGACCCGATGGCCATCGGTCGCCATCATCCGGTCGAGATCGGACTCCAGGGTGCGGTCGCCACCACCGCCCGACTGCTCACCGCGGGTCTCGACGGCCCCCGCTCGTGTGTCGATCAACGCTCCGTCATCGCCGAGCGATGGCAGATCTGGCGCGATGAGAAGGCGAGCCGTCGGACCGACGACAACGGCAAGGGCATGAACGCCGCGTCGATCTTCGCTGAGCTCGCCGACCACATCCCCGCCGACGCCGTGATCTGTGTCGACGTCGGGAACAACACCTACTCCTTCGGCCGCTACTTCGAGGTGACCGGACAGGACGTCCTCATGTCGGGATACCTCGGCTCGATCGGCTTCTCGTTCCCGGCGGCCATGGGCGCATGGGCCGCCGTGGGCAACGAACGCAAGGTCGTGTCCGTGTCCGGCGACGGCGGCTTCGGGCAGTACGCCATGGAGATCACCACCGCCGTGAAGTACGGCATGAACATCACCCACGTGCTCCTGAACAACGACGAGCTCGGCAAGATCAGCAAGGAGCAACGCGCGGGGGAGTACGACGTCTGGCAGACCAGCCTTCACAACCCCGACTTCGCCGCGTTCGCCGAACTCTGCGGCGCGCACGGGACTCGAGTCACCGAACTCGACCAACTCCACGACGCCATCACCACCTCGCTCGCCCACGACGGACCCTCCATCGTCGAGGTCATCACCGACCCCCTCCTCATGTGACCCCAGGTCCGAACTCTTGCCCGCTCCTCACGAAAGCTGCCCGCCATGAACCACCTACTCACCCCGCTGTCCGATACCTTCCCGAGCACCCGACTCGCCCTGCACCGCGTCGCGGCCTACGTGGTGAGTCCCGCTCGTCGCCAGAGCATGGGCCGTATGGGCCTGCGGGCAACTCCTGGTGGTTTCGGTACGCCAGCGTTCTCCGGACCCGACGGCATCACCCGCGTCAGCGTCGAGGGAGCCGACCTCACGGTGCACTCCGACGGCGGCAGAAGGACCCACCCACTCTCGACGCTGACAGCAGCCGGAGAGTTCGCTGGTGTCGATCCCGACGTCGAATGGGCTTCCGAGCTCGACATCCCTGCGCCCGGCGATCTCGACGGCCAGCTCGACATCGACACGGGCGACGCCCAGGCACTGGCACGATGGTTCGCGTTCGCGTGGGAGATCCTCGAAGACCTGTCGATGGACCCCGATTCGGTCGACGCCAGCGATCCCCAGCTCTGGCCAGAACACTTCGACCCCGCAATCGAGATCGGGTCCGCCGACGGCAAGGCCCGCGCCAGCTACGGGTTCTCCCCGGGCGACGTGTCAAAGGACGCAACTACGGGTGCCGAGCCGCTTCCGTACCTCTACGTCGGACCGTGGTATCCCGACGACAAACCACAGAGCGACTACTGGTCAGCGGGCCGCCTCGCCGTCCTCCGCTACGGCGACCTCGTGAGCGAGCCGGACCCGGCGGCTGCGGCGCGAGCATTCCTGATGGAGGGACGTTCACTCCTCACCGACCGATGACGAATCGCCCGCAGACACTCGTCTTCGACGTCAACGAGACGCTCCTCGACCTCACGCCGCTCGAGGAGTCGGTTGCCGATGCGCTGGGTGGCCGAACCGAGCTGGTGCCGTTGTGGTTCACGACGTTGCTGCAGTACTCCCTCGTGGAGTCGATCACCGACAGCTACCGCGACTTCGCGGACATCGGCGTCGGGGTTCTCCGGATGATCGGCGACCAACAGGGACTGTCGATCGACCGGGCGACGGCGGAAGCCGCGGTGGCCGTGCCGATCCGACATCTTCCGGCCCATGACGATGTCGTACCGGCGCTGCGGGCCCTCAGGACCGAGGGGTACGTGATCGTTGCCCTCACCAACTCGTCGTACGACGGGGTCGACGCACAACTGACCAACGCCGGGATCATCGACCTGTTCGACCACGTGCTCAGCACCGAAGCCGTGCAGGCATTCAAACCCGACCAGCGCCCGTACCGGCATGCCGTCGAGGTCGCCGGCGCCACCGCAGAGACCACGGCGATGGTGGCCGCCCACGCATGGGATCTCGTCGGCGCTCACCGGGTCGGCCTCCGGACCGCATTCGTGGCGCGCCCCGGAGCGACGCTGTACCCCGACACCGTGCGCCCCGACTACGTCGTCGACGACCTCACCGAACTCGTGGACGCCCTGGCCTCAGCGAGCGGCTGAGCCGAGGTGAGCAGGTCAACTCGCCTCTGATCCGCCTGCGGCATGGGTACGGGACTAGGAGATGCGCCGGCGGTGAACACCTCCATTGATGTCTGCGTCGACGCAGCGAGTCCCGATCAGCCACGACAGGAGCCCGATTCCGTGTCCAACAAGACGGTCAGCAAGATGCTCGTCGATGCCTTGGTCCACCATGGCGTCGCCCACGTGTTCGGGGTCGTCGGCGACGCCCTCAACAGCGTGACCGATGCGATTCGCACCACCGACGGGATCGACTGGGTCGGTGTCCGTCACGAGGAGGTGGCCGCGTACGCCGCCGGCGCGCAGTCACAACTGGGGGAGCACATCGGCGTCTGCGCCGGCACCGTGGGCCCAGGATCGATCCACCTCTTGAACGGGCTCTACGACGCAGCGAAGGCGCACACGCCGGTCCTGGCGATCACCGGTCAGGTTCCGTTGTCCGAGCTCGGGACCAGCTTCTTCCAGGAGGTCGACAACGATCACCTGTTTCGTGATGTCTCGGTGTTCAACCAGACGATCACCAGCCCGACGCAGCTTCCCCATGTCATCGAACAGGCCATCGAGGCCGCGCTCTCGCACCGAGGCGTGGCGGTCTTGTCGCTGCCGGGCAATGTCGGACCGATGGAGGTTCCCGACGGCACCCCGGCGGTGAAGGCGTTCTACAACCCGTCGCTCTCGCGGCCGGACGACTCCCTGATCGAGCGTGCCGCCGACATGGTCAACGCCGCGAGCAAGACCACGATCCTCGCCGGGATCGGATCGGCGTCGGCACGAGCGGAGGTACTCGCGCTCGCCGACACGTTGGCCGCCCCGATCGTCGCCACCCTCCGGGCCAAGGAGGTCTACGACTGGGACAACCCCTTCGACGTCGGACAGAACGGCCTCATCGGCAATCCGTCGGCGTCGGCCGCATTCGACGATTGCGACCTCCTGGTGATGGTCGGCACCGACTTCCCCTATCGGGACTGGTATCCCGATGACACGACCGTGCTCCAGATCGACATCGCCGGATCACACATCGGCCGACGGACGGCGGTCGACCTCGGCCTCGTCGGCGACGCTCGACTCACACTGGCCGCGCTACTCCCGCTCCTGGATCGGAACGACGATCGCTCGCACCTCGATTCCACGGTCGAGCACTTCCAGCGGTGGACGGCGCGGCAACACCGACTCACCGAACCCGGGTTTGACGACACGCTCATCGGCAAGGCGCGAACGGCGCTCGACAATAGGGATCATCGCATCCGGCCCGAAGCCGTCGCTGCCGTGGTCAGCGAGATCGCCGCCGACGACGCGATCTTCACCACCGACACCGGCATGTCGACCGTGTGGTTCTCCCGTTTCGTCAGCATGCGAGAGCACCAACGCCTCCTCGGTTCGTTCAACCTCGGCTCCATGGCCAACGCCATGCCGCAGGCCATCGGGGCACAGATGCTCCATCCGGATCGCCAGGTCATCGCCTTTGCCGGCGACGGCGGGTTCACCATGCTCCTCGGCGACCTGATCACCGCAGTCACCTACGACCTCGCGGTCAAGATCATCGTCTTCGACAACCACCGCCTCGGCATGGTCAAGCTCGAACAGGAAGAAGCCGGGCTTCCCGAGTTCGGGACCACGCTCGCCAACCCCGACTTCGCCGAGGTCGCACGTGCCATGGGCGCAACCGGCATCCGAATCGAGGACCCCGAGGATCTCGTGTCGAAGATGACCGAGGCATTCAACACCCCCGGACCGGTCGTCATCGACGTCCTCACCAACCCAGACGAGATCATCGTTCCATCCGAAGCCAGCCCCGGCCAGGCGTGGGGCTTCGCCATCGCCAAGATCAAGGAGACCATCCGAAGCCGTGGTGACAGCGACTGAACGCTGCCGTCCATGCGTCTGCTCATGCAATCCCGGAGATTGTGTCAAATGGAGCGTTCGGGGACGGCGCTCGAGGTGAAGGCGGTTCCTTGAGTATGGCTGGCACAAGTCGGCTGTAGTCGAACCCGGGACGATCTCGTCCCCTCGAACATCAGGAGCCAACTCATGCCTACGTCGATACTGGCGATCTCGCTCGCCGGAAATTACGAAGTCGGGTCCGCCGCGCTGGCAGGTCTTGTGGGAGCCGTGGCAATGCTCGTCGTGATGTACGGCGGCCGAGCAATGGGAATGACCTCGATGGACCTGCTCCGCACGCTGGGATCGATGGTCCTGCCAAAGGGAGCCAAGAACGCCGTCTACGGGATCGGGGCGATGATGCACCTGATGATGGGCGCAGCGTTCGGACTCGTTCACGCCGGGCTGCTCCATGCGGCCGGCCCGACATCAGACGGCGCTGCCGCAGGAGTCGGCGCACTCCTCGGATTCGGGCACGGCGTGATGGTCGCGTTCGCCATGCCGGTGATGTTGACCATGGCCCATCCGCTCGTGCGCAGTGGCGAGATCCCGGCGCCCGGCGTGGCGATGACCGGATTCGGGAAGATGACTCCCCTCGGAGTCGTGATGGCCCACGCTGTCTTCGGCCTCGTGGCCGGCGCCATCTACACGGCGGCAGTCGGTTGAGTGAAGGTCGGCTCATGATCACGGTCGTCCTCGTCGCAACCGTTCTTGTGTTCGTCGCGCTGGCATCCGTTCGCGGGCGCCGTCTGGGCCAGGCTGCCGTGCGACGCTGCCAACAACTCCTTCGTCGGCAGCGTCACGAACGGGACGTCGCCACAGTTCGGCGGATTCCGTCTCGAACCAAAACGCCGGTGCATCTTCCACGCTGCGACCAGTGCCACGAGGTCTTCAACGAGATCGCCGAACTCCGCGAGCACCTCGAGACACACCGGTGACCACCGCGTTCGTGCTCTCCGGTGGTGCGTCGCTCGGCGCGGCCCAGGTCGGCATGCTCGCCGCCCTCGCCGACACCGGAACCACACCTGACCTCATCGTGGGGACCTCTGTCGGCGCCGTCAACGGTGGCTGGATCGCCGGCCGACCAGATCTCGATGGCATCAACGACCTCGCCAGACTGTGGCGCACGCTCGGACGCGGTGACGTGTTCCCGACCCGCCCGCTCGTTGGTCTCCTCGGCTTCCTCGGTCGAAAGCCAAATCTGGTGCCCGACGACGCCATCCGACGGCTCGTCGAGGATCACGTCTGCTTCGAACGACTCGAAGACGCTCCGATTCCCCTTCACGTGATCGTCGCCGACCTGCTCACCGGCGAGGACGTCCGCTTGTCGTCGGGCAACGCCGTCGACGCGATCGTCGCCAGCGCCTCGATCCCGGCAGTGTTCCCTCCCGTCGTCATCGACGGTCGGCCGTACATCGACGGGGGCGTCGTAAACAACACCCCCATCTCCCATGCGGTTGACCTCGGCGCCGAGACGATCTGGGTGCTGTCCACCGGTCACGCCTGCGCCATGACCGAACCGCCACGCGGCGCACTCGCCACCGCACTGCACGCCTTCGGACTCGCCGTGAACCAACGTCTCGCCGCCGACATCGACCGCTACGAACCGCAGGTCGATCTGCGAGTCGTGCCCCCGCTGTGCCCACTGCGCACCAGCCCGATCGACTTCTCCCAATCCGACGAACTGATCCGACGGGGCCACGACACCACCCTCGAGTGGTTGGCATCCAGCCCGGCCTACGCCGGTCAGTCGGCACTTCTCGACCCCCACCGCCATTGACGAACGCCGTTGACGCTCGCGACCGGTGCTGATTGTCGCAACCGCGACGTTGCCGGCATGGACATCGACAATGCCCGGTTCCACTGAGCATGACCATCCAAGAGATCCTCAACACCAAGGGCACAGAGGTGCTCACCGTCCCCGACTCCACGACGCTCGCCGTCGCCGCGACACGCCTTGCCGTGAACAACATCGGCGCCCTCGTGGTCACCGACCAGGCGGGTCAGGCGCTCGGCCTGTTCACCGAGTCCGATCTGACCCGCACCGTTGCCGAACTCGGCAGCCAGGCCCTCGACCTGTCCGTGAGTCATGCGGCAAGCCGCGACATCGCGGTCGTCGAAGCCAACGCTTCGATCCCCGCCGTCATGGACATCATGACGCGCTTCCGGACCCGCTACGTCGTCGTCTTCGACGACGACCTCACTGTCGGCATCGTGAGCATCGGCGACGTCGTGAAGGCTCGCCTCGACGACTGCCAACTCGAGGCATCGGTCCTGCGAGACCACTACCTCGTCCACCACTGATCCACACACCCGACCGCACACCAGAAGGAGAAGGCACCATGCCCAGAGCAGTACTCAACGGAACCGTGCTCGCCGAGAGCGACCACACCGTCGTCGTCGAGGGGAACCACTACTTCCCACCCGAATCCATCAACCAGGACCACTTCGCCGCCAGCTCGACCAAGACGGTGTGCCCCTGGAAAGGACTCGCCAACTACCACGACGTCGAGGTCGACGGCGCTGTGCTCAGCAACGTTGGGTGGTACTACCCCAGGCCCAGCCCGCTCGCCCGTCGCATCAAGGGCCACGTCGCCTTCGACAATCGGGTCCGGATCGAGCCAACCGACCACGACCGGCCCCGACCGCGACGTGGCCTGCTCAGCAAGCTCCGACGCGAGCCGACCACCGCCGCCTGAGCCGGAAGCCGTCGCTGCGCCATGGGTTCCTTCTGGGTCTATGCCCTGCTCTTCGCCGTCACCGCGGGGGAGTCGAGCGCCTTTCTCGGCCTCGTCGTCCCCGGCGAGGCGGCCGTGCTCGGCGCGGGAGCGCTCGCGTCCCAAGGCGACCTCACTCTGTTCCCCGTCATCGTCGTGGTCGTCGCCGGTGCGGTCATTGGCGACGCCATCGGCTACTCAGTGGGCAAGCGATTCGGTCGGGCCCGCGAGACAGGTCTGCTCGCCAAGGTCTGGTCGTGCCAACGCATGCTGCGCGTCCGGACCTTTCTCGACAAGCGCGGCCGCAAGACCATCTTCCTGGCTCGCTTCGTCGGCTTCTTCCGAGCCCTCGTCCCCTTCGCCGCCGGCGCCGTCCGCATGCCCTACCGCCCGTTCCTCGCCTACAACATCGCCGGAGCACTCACCTGGGGCATCGGAACCGTGCTCGTCGGCTACTGGGCAGGCGATGCCGCCATCAACGCCTTCGAGTCCTCGACCCGGTACGTCATCGCGGCAGCTGGCCTCGCCGTTGCGATCTACGCGATCTGGCTGTGGGTGACGCGAGAAGCTCGGGCCGCCCGCGCCGCGGCAAGACTTGCCACCCTTGAATCCCACTCCGCCGCCTGAGGACCAGAACTTCATGAAGCCCAACGTCAACAAGATCACCTTCGCCGGCTCCCAAGGCTCCGACCTCGACGCCCGGCTCGACCTCCCGTCATCGCCTCCACGAGCCATAGCGCTGTTCGCTCACTGCTTCACCTGCGGCAAGGACCTCGCTGCTGCGTCGCGGATCAGTGCTGGGCTGGTCGCCGAAGGCTATGGCGTGCTGCGCTTCGACTTCACGGGACTCGGGTCGAGCGAAGGCGAGTTCGCCAACACCAACTTCACGTCCAACGTCGGCGACCTCATCGCCGCTGCCGACATGCTCCGTGAGCACTACGAGGCGCCTCGACTGTTGATCGGTCACAGCCTCGGTGGCGCTGCCGTGCTCGCCGCGGCACCGCAGATCCCCGAGGTCGCCGCGGTGGCCACCATCGCCGCACCATCAGACCCAGCCCACGTCGCCAACGTGTTCACCCCCGATGCGCTGGCAGCGATCGAACGCGACGGTGAAGCCGAGGTGGAACTGGCCGGGCGCCCGTTCCGCATACAGCGCCAGTTCCTCGACGACATCTCCGCCCACCGTCTCGACGACTCGATCGCCAACCTGGACGCGGCCCTGTTGGTCATGCACTCCCCGGTCGACACGTACGTCGACATCGACCACGCCCGACGGATCTACCAAGCCGCCCGCCACCCCAAGAGTTTCATCACCCTCGACGGCGCCGACCACCTGCTCACCAGCCGCGCCGACAGCACCTACGTCGCCCGACTCCTCGCCACCTGGGCGTCCCGATACCTCCCCGAAGCCGAGCCAGCAGCGGCCACGGTCGATGTGCCCGAGGGTGTCGTCGTCGTCGAAGAATCCGGGACCGGAGCGTTCGCGCAACGGGTGATGGCGGGCAACCACACCTTCATCGCCGACGAACCCGCCGGGATCGGCGACGACACCGGACCCAACCCCTACGAGCTGCTGCTCGCCGGGCTCGGCGCCTGCACGTCGATGACCATGCGTATGTACGCGACCCGCAAGAAGTTCCCACTCGACCGCGTGCGCGTCAGTCTCAGCCACAGCCGCACTCATTCGGACGACTGTGCCGACCCCGACGACGCGCCCTGCAAGATCGACCTCATCGAACGGCGGATCGAGATCACCGGCGACCTCACCGACGAACAACGCGCCTCGCTCTCCGCCATCGCCGACAAGTGCCCCGTGCACCGCACGCTCGAAGGTGACATCCGAGTGGAAACGGTCGTCGAATAGTCAGATGCCGAGCCCTGTCGAGAGTCTGGTCGGGAACCGTCGGCGGCGCGCTCGGTCGGTTGCAAGAATCGAAGAGCCTGGACGTCGACTGACGTCTGTGGAATTCGCCCGGGAGTAGCGCACTTCTTTGCGGCGTTTCCGGCCGCCGCCGACCTTTTCTAGGTCTGGGCGGGTTGGTTGATGCCGAGCTGGTTGGCGATCTGGGCTGCTGCGGCGAGCACGGGTTCGACCTGATCGGCGGGTGCGGGTGGGAGGGCGTAGACGATTTCGGAGACTCCGGCTTCGAGGTAGTTCTCTGCGGTGGCTTGGTCGGGGGTGGCGGAGTAGGCGACGATTCTCACCGTGGCCGGGTCGCGACCGGCGGCTTCGGCCTGTGCTCGTAGCTGGGTGATGTCGGTGACGGTCCAGCCGAATCCTTCGATGGGCATCCAGCCGTCGCCGTGGGCGATCACGTCAGCGAAGACGCGGTCGCTGGCGACGCCGCCGAACAGCACCGGTGGCCGCGGCAGTTGGGTCGGACGGGGCCGTGCCGAGCAAGGATCGACGGCGCAGTGTGTGCCCTGGTAGCCGGTCTCGGGGTCGTTCCACAGCGCGGTCATGAGTCCGAGCTTGTCGATGAGGATCGACCGCGCGTCAGAGATGGCGATGCCGTGGCTGGCGAGTTCTTCGGCGTTCCAGCCGTAGCCGATCCCGAAGTCGAAGCGTCCACCGCTGGCGTGGTCGAGTGATGCGACGGTCTTGGCGAGCACGATGGGGTCGTGGAGCGCGGCCAGGCAGATCCCGGTGCCGATCCTGATGCGAGTGGTCACGGCGGCGGCGATGCTCAGCGCGACGAACGGGTCGAAGCAGCGCCGGTAGTGCTCGGGCAGTTCGCCGCCGGGCCATGGCGTCCGTGGGTTCAATGGCACGTGGGTCTTCTCGGGGACCCACAAGGACGCGAGTCCGGCATCCTCGACCGCGGTCGCGAGTGCTGCGGGGTGCATGGACTGGTCGGTGATGAAGGACATGGCGCCGATCTGCATCCCGCAACCGTGTAGCAATACGGTCGTGTTGTCAAGACAAGCCGCATCCAGTGTTGGTGAGATGCGATCGTGTGTGTACGGTGTAGGGCGTGCCTCGTGATGGAGCCGACACTCGCCGGAGGATTCTCGATCGGGCGACCGACCAGGCATCAGTTGTCGGGCTCGATGGTTTGAGTCTCGGCGGGCTGGCAGGCGACGTCGGTGTGTCCAAGGGGGCGGTCGCGAACCACTTCCGAACCAAGGACGAGCTCCAACTCGCCACGATCGAGGAGGCGGCGACCGTGGTGCAATCGCTCGTCGCTGATGCCGCCCTCAGGCACGAGCCTGGTCTGCCTCGACTGCGTGCTGCGGTCGATGCGTGGCTCGCGTACCTGGCCGACCCGCCCTTCGAGGGCGGCTGCTTCTTCTGCACGACAACGATCGAGTTCGGGTCGAAGCCGGGCGAGGTGCGCGACGTGCTCGCGTTCGCCGCACGGGTCGGCCTCGACTTGTTGCTCGAACAGACCCGCTTGGCGCAGCGTCTCGGCGAGATCGACGACACCGACCCGGCCGAGCAGGTCGTCTTCGAACTCCACGCCTACCTGCAAGAAGCCAACTGGGCACGCCGACTCTTCGACGACGACACCGCCATCGACGCCGCGCGCACCGCGATCGACAAACGACTCCGAGCGAAAGATCCGACATGACCGAACGACTCATCACCGTCGAACGAGACATCGACGCCCCACGCCCGCATGTCTGGAAGGTGCTCGCCGACTTCCCCAACATCGCCGACTGGAACACGGGCGTGAAGCAATCACGAGCAACCAGCACCTCCTCTGCGGGGGTCGGTGCTCGCAGACATTGTGACCTCGCACCGGCGGGCGGCCTCGACGAGACCATCACTGGCTGGGTCGAAGAAGAACGACTCGTCGTCTCGATCGACAAGGCGACCGTCGTGCCCATCGTCCACGCCGAGGTCACCTTCACCCTCGAACCGTCCTCGGCCGGTGAGCGCACCCGCACCGTCGTCGACTACCGCTACCGGGCCAAGGGCGGGCCGTTCCGCAGTCTCTTGGGCCGGCTCCTTGACCGTCAGCTCTCCAAGGGGTTCGCCGGCTTCCTCACCGACCTCGAGACCGCCGCCCGGCAACCCCCAGTAGATCAAGAACTGTCGAGGCCCGAGCCCGGGTAACTCGTCGATGATGATCCCGTTGACACACCAAGCGTCATCAGACCGATGTAGCGACCACGCACGAATGGGCCCAACCACGCACTCGTCTCGAGATCGTGCGTTGCGGTGGCGTCGAGGTCACTCCGCGTCGAGGCTCAGCGCGTCGATGAACGCCTGGTCGTCGTTGGCGCTGTCTCCGGTCGTGAGTTTCGGGTCGGAGCTCCGGATCCGCACGCTCGATGTGCGGCTGGTCTCGCGCTGCCATCGACTCAGGGTAGACGTGGCACACGCTTCGCCCGTCTGCCGCTGATCCCGTGCCCCAACAGACGATCCGTCAAACAGTGGCCATCTGTTTCAGAAGTGGACGGTCATGGGATGTGAGGTCGATCACATCGCGAGGTGTGGGGACAAGTCAGGGCCGTGCGTCTCGGTGTGGGCTTCTCGTCAGGCGCGGCAGTCACTCGCCCAGAACCGCGTGATCACTGGCTGGCAGCGCTCGGGCCGGGTTCCGAAAGACGGGCCGGGTGGGGATTCCAGGGCGATGTGAGCGGTCGAGGCGGAGTCATGGGTTGGTGGCAAGTGAGGCCGCGTCGGCTTCGAGGAGTTGGGGGATGTGGGTGAGCATGGCGCCGGCGAACATGTCGTACCGGCTGCGAAGGGCGGCGCTGGCCGGCATGACGGCGAGTTGGTTTGGTAGCTGGGGTTCGGTGCGGAGGAAGCGAACACAGGCGGCGGAGACGGTGATGGACAGGGGGACTGCTGTGGGGTCACCCCCGCGGGATAGCTCCACGGCCTGGTCGAGCGCGTCGTGTATGCGGTTGGCCTGTTCCTCGAGGCCGGCTTGGTCCCAGAGTCCTGCTGCGAGGGCCTGTGGGTCGCCGCTGTAGAGCGCGCCTCGGGTGGTGACGAGGCCGGGCCGCGGTGGCGGACCATCGGTATTGGCCGGACGCATCCAGATGTCGGGACGGATCTCACCCATGCGAGCGCCGGTCATCGTCGATCGGAAGTGCCGTCGTTCGGTCATGGTGCGAGAGCCGTCGGCGACGATGGTTGTCCACCATGTGTCGTCCCACTCGGCCGCCACCACCGTTCGACCGCTGTCCTGTTGCGCCTTTCGGTCGAGCATGCGGCCCGACAGGCGGTATGCCACGCCGTCCCGAACGAGTTCGCCGGCATCGCACATGCGCGATATGGCGGTACGAACGGTGCCAGGGGCGATGTCGAAGAGTCTCCCCAGTTCGACAAGTGCAGCGACTGGGAGCTGTGGCGGATCGAGGCCGAGGAGCACTGACAACAAGACGGACCGAGCGTTGAGCGGGGCGATGTCGAGTAGGTCGTGGACTTCATCCAGCTCAGTCGTCATGTGTGGATCCTCCCATCTCGGCCGAATGTTACATGGATTGTGCAGGCTGCACATTGAATGTAAGGTCAGTGGCATGACGGCAGCGATGTTCGGCCACGAGGCGGCCCACCGGCTGCTGTTCCCGAACCGCACCGTCAACGACTTCGTGGGGCGGTGCCTTGTCGGGTATCCGACGTTCCAGCCGATGTTGCTCTACCGGCGGGCCCATTTCGCTCATCACAAGGACGAGATGGGCCGCGGCGAGCCCGACGCCAGCCTGTACGCCGGCTACGGCGATCACTCGTTCGTCATGGCGGCGAAAGCTGTTCCGCGATCTGCGGGGCAACACCGCCAAGAAGGACCTGACCACTCTGGTGACGGGTGCTCGTGGCGGGTTCGTCGAGCTGCGGCAGGTCCTGATCGTCCAGGCGGCGATGGCGTCGGCGGCGGTTCTGGACGAACAGCAAGACACCTCACCCGATCAAACCACCTGAACAGAGGCATCTCATGACCCCGATCGCACCCCACCGTCCTTCAGCGAGCCGAGAGATCCCGGTCCGGCGTCTCCCCGCCGACGTCACCGAGTCGATCAGCACCAATGCCCATCCGCGCGACGACGCCGAGATCAGCCCGGAACAGCCGTGGCTCGTACCCGGCGATCCAATCTTCAGTCACTTCCTCGCCATGCTCTCGGCCCTGTTCCCCCACGGTGAAGAGTTCTTCGTCGACACCGTCCGCAACAACCGTGCCGCGATCGGCGACAACGAGACCCTCCGTCGGCAGGTCAACGCGTTCATCGGTCAGGAGTCCATGCACGGCCGCGCGCACCGCACCCTCAACGGGCTTCTCGCGGAACTCGGCTACCCCGTCGTCGAGATCGATCGAGGCGTCGCCAGGGTCTGCCGGGCGCTGCTTCGACTTCCTGGCGCACTACCCCTCGCGGTGACCGCGGCGGCCGAGCACTACACCGGGACCCTGGCGCCGATCTTCCTCGCCGACAAGACCCGAGACGTGTTGCTCAGCGCGAGCGATGACCTCGCGGCACTGGTGCAATGGCACGCCCTCGAGGAACTCGAACACAAGAACGTTGCCTTCGACGTCCTCGCCGACGTCAACGGTCGATACCTCACCCGTGTGGCCGGCTTCGGGTTCCTCGTCGCAACACTCGGCGTCTACGGCGCATTCTCCTGGGCGCGAGCCGTGCGCGGCGACCGCGGCCGGATCACCCCAGAACATCGCCGAACGTTCCGCGCCAATCTCCGCCGCCAAGACCTCTTGAGTCCTCGAACGGCGTGGGAGACGCTCGCCTACCTCCGGCCCGGATTCCACCCCGACGACACCGACACCGACGACCTGGTCGAGCATTGGCGTGAAGTACTCGCTGCTCGCTCTGCCGAACGCGCAGCGGTCTGACGTGGCCGACCGGCCCAGCAGAGAACCGGCCATGACCATCGTGGGTGTTTCACATGGGTGACGCACGGGATCCGATGAAGAACCTGGTCGCGATCGCCAACATCGCACCGTCACTGGCCAAGCTCGGCGAGTTGGCCCCAGACATCGCCAAGATCGCCGCGTTCGACGAGACGCTTTCCCAGATCGCCGCCGTCGTACCCGCACTCGAGCGACTCGCCGACCTCGGTGAGACCCTCGAGCGACTGGCGACACTCGGCGCCACGCTCGAGACGCTCACCGAGGTGTTGGAGCCGGTCCGCAACCTCGAAACGCTTGCACCGACACTGGCGTCACTGGACCAAACCATCAAGAAGCTCGAGGTCTCGATCGGCGAGGTGTCCACGACACTCACGCCGCTCCAAGGCCTCGCCAACTCGGTGGGTAACGCGTCCGCTTCGGTGATCGAGCGGACCCGAAACCTCAGGAACCGACGAGACGGCGGCAAAGGAAGACCAACATGACGCAGACCATCACGACCGAGACCGTGGGACGAACTCTGGTTGTCACGATCGACCGGCCCGAACGACGCAACGCGATCGACCAGCCGACCGCGACGGCGCTGTTCGAGACCTTCACGGCGTTCGCTGACGACCCGGCCCTCGATGTCGCCGTGTTGACCGGGGCCGGGGGAACGTTCTGCGCCGGAGCGGACTTGAAAGCGATCGCCACACGCGACGGGAACCGACTGGATGAGGACATGACCGCACCGGGACCGCTCGGGTGCAGCCGGATGGTTCTCGACAAGCCGGTGATCGCCGCGGTCGAGGGTCACGCCGTTGCCGGTGGACTCGAGCTCGCCTTGTGGTGCGACCTGCGCGTTGCGAGTACAGACGCCGTGTTCGGTGTCTACTGCCGACGGTGGGGTGTACCACTCGTGGACGGAGGAACCATCCGACTCCCACGCGCCATCGGACACAGCCGAGCCCTCGACATGATCCTCACCGGGCGAGGCGTCGACGCGACCGAGGCCCACGAATGGGGACTGGCCAACCGGCTCTGCCCGCCAGGCGACGCCCGTGCCGTTGCGATCGAACTTGCCGCGTCCATGTCGGCGTTTCCTCAGATGTGTCTGCAAACCGATCGCCGGTCCGCCCACGACCAGTGGGGCCTCTCGATGGCCGACGCGCTCGTCCACGAGACGCGCCTGGGCCTGCAACCGATCCGAGCGGGCGAGACCATCGCGGGCGCAGCCCGATTCGCCGAAGGTGCTGGACGACACGGAACGGGACTCTGAACATGGCCGACCAAGAACACAACACTCCTCGGCCCGAAACGCTCCGATACACCGTCGACGCATCACCACGAGCGACACACTCGCCGTTGCCCGAGAACGCCATCTCCGCCAGCGCAGCATGGTCGCCGACGCGCTCGGCCAACCCGCCGCCCGCGACTCCGAAGCCGATACGCGTCTCGGGCTCGTAAAACCGGAAGCGTCGCTCGCGGAGACGCGCTCTCGGAACAGCGACATCGACTTCCTCGTTCAGGCCGCCCCAGTCGGCGCCCTCGACGTACTCCATGGCCGAGCGTGCGCCCTGTGACCGCACGTTGCCGTTCCGGAATCGGTCTCGCCTCGCCCGATCCGGTGAACGACGGGAGGGTGACTGTGGTTGGGGCACCCGTCTGCATCAGACTGCAAGGGTGACGACGACCGCTGCGCCAGCAGTTCCGACCGTGCTTCGTGACGTGCGACTGCAGATCCCAGCCCACCTGCTCGAACCCAACACGGCCCGCGGTGTCGTGACCCTTGCGCTGGTGGCCACCGAGGTCGTGGTGGCCACAGCGTTCGCCGCGCTGGTCTGGAACCGCGGGTGGTGGTGG
>JBBSLH010000013.1:0-28321 GCA_038255425.1 Acidimicrobiales bacterium | reverse complement strand
GACGCGCTTCGGCGCCAAGCTGCTCGACTGGCTGATCCTCCTGGTACCGAACATCGTGATCAGCCTCGTCGTCGGCGGCGCGGCGACGACGTTCCGCGGCTCGCTCTCCGCTCGCAGCGTGCTGGCGTCGATGATCACCACAGTCCTGGCGTTCGGCTACTTCACACTGCTCGAGTCATCGCGTGGCCAGACCCTCGGAAAGATGGCCGTGAGCATCAAGGTCGTCGGCGCCGACGGACGGGTGCCGACCCTCGATGTCGCCATGCGACGAAACGCGTGGCTCCTGCTGCCCCTCGTCCCGCTGCTCGGTGACATCGCGCAGTTGGTCATCGTGATCGTGATCGCCGTGACCATCAGCAGTGGCCCGTTCAACCGTGGCTGGCACGACAACTTCGCCGGTGGCACCGCCGTCGTCCGGAGCAACTGATGCAGGCAACCGACCCCTCGGTCCTGTTGGAACATCTGCGCGACATCCCCGACTTCCCCGAGCCAGGCATCGTCTTCAAGGACATCACGCCGCTGCTGGGCGATGCGGCCGCCTTCCGGCTCGCCGTCGACTCGCTCTCGGATCCCTACGTCGACGAGCGGATCGACCTGGTGGCCGGCATGGAGGCGAGGGGGTTCCTCTTCGCAGCTCCCATCGCCTATCGGCTCGCCGCTGGATGCGTTCCGTTCCGGAAACCGGGGAAGTTGCCGTACGAGACGGTCGAGCACACCTACGACCTCGAGTACGGCACCGACTCGCTCGCCGCACACGTCGACGCGATCGGCCCCGGTGCCAGGGTGCTCGTGGTCGACGACGTGCTCGCCACCGGGGGCACCGCCGCCGCGGCATGCGACCTCGTCACCAGCCTCGGCGGCACGATCGTCGCATGCGCCTTCCTGTTGGAGTTGGGGTTCCTGTCCGGACGGGGGAGACTGAGTGGGCAGACTGTGACGAGCGTGCTCACGGTCTGACGCCTCTCGAACGGAAGGGAGCAGTGCCCACATGACTTCGACAGTCGACCGGGTCCTTCCCTGGCGCCGGAGCAACCCGCCCCTCGCGGAAGAGGTTGCCCCACTGCTGAGCGAGTTCCGTTCGCGCCACGGTCGAAGCGTTCGCACCGATCTGATCTCCCGCGCCTACACCGCGTCGGCCGCGGCCCACACCGGCCAGCTGCGGAAGACGGGCGAGAGCTACATCCATCATCCGCTCGCCGTGGCCCGGATCGTCGCAGAACTCGGACTCGACGACATCACGATCGCCGCTGCGCTCCTCCACGACGCGGTGGAGGACACGAGCATGTCGCTCGAGGACGTCGCTCGTGACTTCGGGAGCGATGTCGCAGCGATCGTCGACGGCGTCACGAAGCTCGAGCGCATCAAGTTCGACTCGAAGGAGGAACAGCAGGCCGCCACCGTGCGGAAGATGATCGTCGCCATGAGCAAGGACCTCCGGGTCCTGATCATCAAGCTCGCCGACCGACTCCACAACATGCGGACCATCGGCGGCATGCCGATGGCCAAACAGGAGCGAACCGCACGCGAGACGCTCGACATCTACGCCCCGCTTGCGCACCGACTGGGCATGCAGGACATGCGCCAGCAACTGGAGGACCTCTCGTTCGCCGCACTGCACCCGAAGCGGTTCGCGGAGATCGACCACATGGTGTCGACGCGGACACCGGAGCGCGAGCTCTATCTCCACCAGGTGATCGACCAGGTCAACGACCGGCTGTCCGAGCTGCGACTGTCTGCGGACGTGACCGGGCGGCCGAAGCACCTGTGGAGCATCTACGAGAAGATGGTCGTCAAGGGCCGCGAGTTCAACGACATCTTCGACCTGGTGGCGATCCGGGTCATCGTCGACTCGGTCAAGGACTGCTATGCCTCCCTGGGATCGATCCATGCGACGTGGAAGCCGGTGCCCGGTCGGTTCAAGGACTACATCGCGATGCCCAAGTTCAATCTCTACCAGTCGCTGCACACGACGGTCGTGGGGCCGCAGGGCAAGCCGCTCGAGGTGCAGATCCGGACGTCCGAGATGCACGCCCGGGCCGAACGGGGCGTCGCAGCGCACTGGCAGTACAAGGCGAGCCAGAAGGAGCAGCAGACCGGCGACGACTACGCCTGGCTGTCGCGGATCGTCGACTGGCAGGAGGAGACCTCCGACCCCGACGAGTTCATGAAGAACCTGAAGGTCGATCTCGAGGACGACGAGATCTTCGCCTTCAGCCCCAAGGGCAGGGTCATCACTCTCCCTGCCGGCGGCACGCCGATCGACTTCGCCTACACCGTCCACACCGAAGTGGGCCACGCGTGCATCGGCGCCAAGGTGAACGGACGCCTCGTTCCGCTCGACACCGAGATCGCGTCGGGCGACACCGTCGAGATCGTGACGTCGAAGGTCGAGGGCGCAGGACCGTCGCGTGACTGGCTGCAGGTCGTCGTCAGCCCACGTGCTCGCAACAAGATCCGGCAATGGTTCTCGCGCGAGCGGCGCGAGGACGCCATCGAGTCAGGGCGCGAGGACTTGGTCAAGGCGTTGCGGCGGGAACAGTTGCCGATCAAGTCCGACTCGGTGATCAAGGCGTTGTGGGACATCGCCACGACCATGAACTACACCGACATCGACGCATTGCATGCCGCCGTCGGCGAGCACCACGTGTCGGCGAAGTCGGTCGCGGGTCGGGTCTCCAAGGCGCTCCACGACGACACCGACCGTGAGGAACAGCTCTCCACGCTTCCGGTGCAGAACCGTGAACGCGACGGTCGGGGCAAACGCACCGGCGTCGGCGTGCACGTCGAGGGACTCGACGACGTCATGATCCGGCTGTCGCGGTGCTGCACCCCGGTGCCCGGCGACGAGATCGTCGGGTTCATCACCCGTGGTCGCGGCGTGTCGGTCCACCGGTCCGACTGCGCGAACGCCGTGTCGCTCGGTGTGGACCAGACCGACCGTCTCATCGACGTCGAGTGGGATGGCGCACAGGGCGGCTCGTACGTCGCCTCGATCGAGATCAAGGCGCTCGACCGGTCGCGGTTGCTCAACGACGTGGCGTCGGCGTTGTCCGACCATCACGTGAACATCGTGGCGTCGTCCAGTTCGACCGGACGCGACCGGGTGTCGACGATGCGCTTCGACTTCGAGCTCGCCGATCCCGCCCACCTCGAGTCCGCGTTGTCGACGATCAAGAGCATCGACTCGGTCTACGACGCCTACCGGATCGTTCCGGGCAAGGGCGCCTGAACAAGAGATCCTCAAGGTCGGCCGCCGGGGCGTCGATGCCTTGCGGTTGTCGGTGTAACGTGCGCCGCTGATCATTCGAACGTGCAGAGGGCCGACGGGCGCTCGCTGGACCCGAACCCTTCCGTCGTACCCATGTCTCTTCACCGTCGCCCGGTCGTCCGGGCACTCCTCGTACTCCTCGTCCTCTGCGCGGCCGCCATCCCGGCCGGTGCGCAAGAAGGCGAGCCGCCGCTGCCCGAGAACCCCTATGAGCGGCTCGCCGAGGTCCGTCGTCAACAGGCCGAGGCCGCGTTCGCCATCGATCTGCTGAGCGCCTCGGCTGTCCAGGTCCAGGCACGACTCGCCCAGGTCGAGTCGTGGGTGGCCGCACAGGAGAATGTCGTCGCGTCGG
The DNA here is from genome assembly GCA_038255425.1 of Acidimicrobiales bacterium. Classification (GTDB taxonomy): domain Bacteria; phylum Actinomycetota; class Acidimicrobiia; order Acidimicrobiales; family Salinilacustritrichaceae; genus Salinilacustrithrix. Next base: position 24,701 of record JBBSLH010000013.1, on the reverse strand, counting down.
CGCAGGCCGCCCTCGTCGAAGCGCAGGTCGCCGCAGGGGAGGCCCGGACCCTCGAAGAAGCCAAGGCCACAGAATTGGCCGATCTCGAGGCGCTCATGCGCGAGATCGCGGTCGAGGCCTTCATCCGCCCTCGTCAGATGGAGGGACTGGCTGTCCTCGTCGAGCGCGATTTCGATGCTGCGGCCAAGGCCGACGTGATGCTCCGTGCGAAGTCGGACCGCGACAACACGGTGGCTGCCCAGCTCGAGGCCGCCGAACGAGCGCTCCAGAAGCTCCGGGTCGTCGCAGACCAGGAGGCCCGGCTGGCCCAAGGACTGGCCGAGGAAGCGGCGTCGGCGCTCGATGAGCTGCACCGTGCGCAGCTCGAACAGGTCGGACTCGCCGAGCAGATCAAGGCCGATCTCACGACCACCGTGCAGAGCGTCGAACTCCTCGGCGGCGTCGAGGCCGAAGCGACGCTCGCAGTCCAGCGAGAGACCGAAGCGCTCCTGGCTCGTGTGAGCCGCGATTCAGCCGTGCCGCTGGTCGACGTGCGCGGCTTCCGTGTCCACGCAGACATCGGGCCGGCGCTCGACGGCCTCCTGGCCGACGCCGAGCGTGACGGAATCGAGCTCGGCGGCTGGGGCCACCGAACGACGCAGCAGCAGGTGTCGCTGCGACGACAGCACTGTGGCGGCGAGGACGTCAGCGAGTCCGAGGCGGTGTACGGGAAGTCGGCCTCGTCCTGTTCGCCGCCGACTGCGAAGCCAGGAACCTCCATGCACGAGCTGGGGCTCGCCATCGACTTCACACACGGCGGCGCCACGATCGGGAGCCACAGCTCGCCTGCGTTCCAGTGGCTGGCGGAGAACGCCCCGAGCTACGGCTTCCACAACCTGCCGAGCGAGCCCTGGCACTGGTCGGTGAACGGCGACTGACGCTCCCTAGGGTGGCGTGCGTGGCTGAAGACGACCTGGTCCGGATCGAGTGTGGAACCGATCGATTCGCCGCGCACACCCTGCTGGCCCGTTGCCAGGCCGAGGGTGTCCGCGCCGAGCTGCTGACCAACGACGGCGGAGGCAATGCCCTCGAACTGGCGACGCAGCCGTTCGTGCTCCTGGTCCACGCCGACGACGTCGCTTCGGTCCGAGCGATCGCCACCGGCGAGCCGACACCGGAACGCAAGGCGAAGCTGGCCGAGGCCCGACGCCGCCGCACCGGCGGCTGAAGGACGACATCTGGTGACCTCGGGCGCGTTGATGACCCGACGCCGGTCTGGGTCGGGTCATCGGGCCGTCACGCGGCCGCGGAGTTCGTGGGTCTGCCCTTCCACTCGACTCCGTGAGGGTCGATCGCGACCCATCCGCCGGCGTCTCGGCGGAGGGTCCAGCGGTGTTGGTGCAGCAGTCGATGATGGAAGCGACAGAGCAGACAACCGTTCGCGACGGTCGTGGGTCCGCCGGCGTTGCGTTCCTCGAGGTGATGGGTGTCGCAGTGTCTCGGTTGTCGAGTGCACCCAGGGAACACGCAGTGGTGATCACGTGCTGCGATGGCGCGTCGTTGTCGTTTCGAGAACCGTTCGGCCGCGTCGTTCGCGTCGAGCACCTCGGTCTGACCCGCGAACAACGTCGCCACCAGGGCCGAGTCACACAACAGCTGTTCCGCAGCACCTTTGGCCAGGTTCCAGCCCTCACCCCGCAACACGAGCCCGTCCAGGTCACCCATGGTGCGGGAGTCCGCGAGCGTGTGGAGGTCGATGTGCACGTTCACCGTCACGCCAGACCGGGCTCGGATGCGGCGCATGGCCCGCCGACGTTGATGTCGGTCTGCTCTGCGGATCTTGTGGCGGAGGAGTTCGAGGTCGTCGAGCCCCTCGTTCTCCGGCAACAACGCCTCGTCGAGTGTGTCGCCGGGGTAGGAGCCGTCGTAGGTGTCCTCCGCCCTGGCCTTCTCGTCGTCGAGGTCGTCTTCACGCAGGTCGCCGTCGTCGAGGTCGTGGGTGAGTGCGAACGAGGCGATGTCGTCGAGGGCGTCGGCTCGGCGCTCGGAGCACGTCCGGATGTACGGGGCATCAGCGGGGTCGGGATCTTGGGTGTAGGCGTCGATCGCGGTGCAGATGTTCTCGAAGCTGCCCGGCGCGAACGTGCCGTGGATGTCGCCGCCACCGAACAGTCGTCGCGAGAACGTCAGGGACTGGCGTTGCACTCGCCGGGGTGCGAGCAGCTCATCGACCCGTTCGGACCAGTACCGCACAGTTGCAGCGAACGTGTCGTCGTCACCGTCCACGCCGAGGAACGAGGGCACGGAGTCGGGGAGCCATGGTGCGCGTTCGTCGGTGACGGCTCGGGCCAGTGTCTCGGCTCGGCCCAGCGAGAGATCGCCGTCGACCACGGCCGCACACAGTCGTTCGTCACGGGCGCAGAGTTCGCTGATCAGCTCGAGCCGTCCGGCCTGGAGGGCAGACATGCCCATGTAGGCGATCAGCCATTGCTTCGCGGAGCGGACACCAGCGGCGAGCCATGCCGACGTCGGCCACAACTCGACCAGGTGCAAGATGGCGACCCGTTGCGACACGTCCATCGCCGTCACCGCCTTGGCGGCACGATCCAATCGCGCCCGCGCCGAGGCAGCCACATCGGCGTCTCGGGTGTAGCGGGCGGGACCGGTCATGCACCCCATTCTCCCAGGGGGGTATGACAAGAACTCGACGATCCGGAGCCTGAACCCAACCATCCGGCTCCGCCGCGGGTGGATGGAGTGTCATGGGTTCGATGGAACGGATCGAGGAGCTCTTCGCCCGGTGATGGGCCGCCGTTGCCACTCTCGGCGACCTGACGACTCGCCTCGAGGCTCTCCCCGCCGACGGCTGACGGGTCAGTCGGTGGGGGTGGGGGCGGGGATCTCGCCGGCGATGACCGTCCCGAGATCGAGCGGGGATGAACCGCTCGTCTCCTCCAGCTCGCGTCCGTGCGTGTCGGGGAACATGGTGGCGAAGAGGATGACGGCGATGATCGGTCCACCCATCAGAGCCGTCGCCGCTCCCGGTAGCCCGCCGAAGACGGTGATCAGGACGCCACCGATGCCGAACGAGGCGGCTTGGCCGGCGACCGCGGCGATCTTGCCCCACGAGCCGGCTTGTCCACGGAGTGCAGTCGGGAACAGTTCGGCGGCGTAGGTGGCGAGGACCGGGCCGGCACCCAACTGGCCGGCGAGCATCACGGTCATGCAGACATAGAGCACGGGGATGCCACCGGGCAGCCAGAAGAAGCCGACGGCGCCGAAGCCGCTGACGACGGCGAACGTGCAGCCGACGACGCGTCGCCCGTAGCGGTCGGAGAGGTTGCCGGCGATGATCATCGCCGGGATTCCTGGCAGGCCGGCGGCGACGAGCATGAAGTTGGACGCGGTGGCCGACAGCCCTCGATCTTCCTGGAGGAAGTCGATGGTGAACACGCCGGCGTGGGTGGCGAGTTCGAGCAGGAATGCGGTCGAGCAGAGCAGGATCAGCCACTTCTTGGTCTCGCCCCGGAAGATCTCGCGCCAGTTGGACACCAACTGGCCGCTGTCACGGGCCTGTTCGAAGCGCTTCGACTCGGGCAGTCGACGTCGGAGCCAGCCGATCAACAGCAGTGGCGGGAGCGACAGGACGTACATCCACTGCCAGCCGATGCCGCCGGGTTCCATGATCCCGCCGTAGATGAGCGAGCCGGTACCGAATCCGAGCGCGAGCTGCATGGCGAGGTAGCCGAACCCGAAGCCCCGGGACCTGGCTGGGAGTTCTTCTGCCGCCAGCGTCAGAACCAGGGCATGCTCGGCGTTGAGGAAGAGTCGGGCCACGAACTGAGCGGCGGCGAACCACATGATCGACGGCGCCAGTGCGGTCGCCGCCGTGGCAACCATGTAGCCGACGATCGAGAACAACAGGAGTTGCTTTCGGCCGATCTTGTCGGCCAGCCGGGTCACGAAGATCGCGGGGAGTGCGCCGATGTAGATGACCATCAGCCACAGCGACATCTGACTCTGCGAGAGATCGAACGACTCCCGGATCTGGGGGAGCGCGACCTGGATGATTCCGCGGTCGAAGCCGTCGAAGAAGGCCGTGAACCCCAGGATCATGAGGAGGAACTTGTGCTCGGACGACAGCGTCTTCCAGCCGCCCTTCACTCGCGCTTCGTCCACCCGCGGCTCGTCCACCCCTGGTTCGGTCCCCTCGATCACACCGGTGAGTTTCGCACTGGTCGGCACGATGTCCTGCCGCTGTGACAAACGTCCTGATCTCGTATCGGCGCCGACGAGGGCACCCGGTAGCCTCGCCCGCCGTGTCCACTCCCACCTTCTCGGCGCCGATCGGCACGCACGACGTGCTCGCGCCCGAGTCCGGTCGCTGGACCGCACTGCTCGCGACCTTCGCTGGTGTGGCCGCCCAGTACGGCTACGGCATGGTCCACACGCCGATGTTCGAGGACCTCGGAGTCTTCCTCCGCATGGGCGAGGGCACTGACGTCGTCACCAAGGAGATGTACGACTTCGAGGACAAGGGCGGTCGTCGCGTCGCCCTGCGCCCCGAGGGCACGGCGAGCGTCGTCCGTGCCTTCGTCGAGCACCGGCCGATCGTGCCGTGGAAGGCCTGGTACGTCACCCCGGCATTCCGCTACGAGAAGCCACAGAAAGGCCGGTTCCGCCAGCACCACCAGGTCGGTATCGAGGCCCTGGGCGTCGACGACCCGGACATCGACGTCGAGGTCATCGCCCTCGCCGATCGCTACCTCAAGGCGCTCGGTGCCGAGCGCTACTCGCTGGACGTCAACACGATGGGCAGCCCCGACGACCGGAGTCGCTACGACGCGGCACTGCGCGAGTTCCTGGCGGGCGTGAAGGATGATCTCGCCGAAGAGGACCGCGACAAGATCGACCGCAACCCGCTGCGCGTCCTCGACTCGAAGCGCCGCCAGACGATGCAGGCCACAGCCGACGCCCCGAAGGTCACCGATGTCCTCTCCGACGAGTCGTCCGAGCGCTTCGCCCGGGTGACCGAAGGTCTCGACGCCCTCGGGATCTCGCACACCGTCACGCCGAGGCTCGTCCGTGGGCTCGACTACTACACGCACACACTCTTCGAGTTCCAGAGCGAGGCCCTCGACTCCGCCCAGTCGACCATCATCGGAGGTGGTCGCTACAACGGCCTGGCCGAGGCGCTCGGCGGACCCGAGACACCCGGAATCGGCTTCGGATCGGGCATCGAACGAGTGCTGCTCCACCTCGACGCCGAAGACGCGTTCCCCACGCCAGCGTCCGACCTCGATGTCTACGTCGTCGACGTCACCGACGGGCGCCAGGCCCGCGATCTCACCGAGGCACTCCGCGACGAGGGACTCTCGGCCGATCGGGGCTTCGACGGTCGATCGATGAAGGCGCAGATGAAGGGCGCCAATCGTTCGGGCGCCCGAGCCGCCGTGATCATCGGTGGCGACGAGGTCGACGCGGGCACGGTGACCCTCCGCGATCTGCGCGGCGACGCTGGTCAGCAGACCATCGCACGTGACGACCTCGTGCCTTCACTACGCACGCTCCTTCGCACCCCGACAAGAGATACGGATCCAACCTGATGACCATGAACTTCGGACCCGCCGTCGGTCTCCGCACCCATTGGTGTGGCGAACTGCGCAGCGAACACGTCGGCCAAGAGGTCTCCGTCACCGGCTGGGTCGAGAACCGTCGCGAACACGGCGAGCACCTGGCGTTCATCGACCTGCGCGACCGCAGCGGCCTCGTGCAGTGCGTCGTCTCCAACGCCCACGACCTTCGCGGTGAGTACGTGTTGCGCATCACCGGGACGGTCAAGCCCCGTATCGAGGGGACCATCAACGCCAAGTTGCCCACCGGCGAGATCGAGGTCCAGGACGCCACCGTCGAGGTCCTGTCGAAGTCGAAGCCGTCACCGTTCCCCATCGACGACCGCACCGACGTCGACGAGACCATCCGGCTTCGTCACCGCTACATCGATCTCCGTCGCGTCCGCCTACAGCGCAACCTGCAGATCCGGTCGGCCACCAACGCTGCCATCCGACGTTCGTTCATCGACAACGGTTTCGTCGAGGTCGAGACGCCGTTGCTGATCGCCTCCACCCCCGAGGGTGCCCGTGACTTCGTGGTGCCATCGCGCCAGAGCCCCGGAACGTTCTACGCGCTCCCGCAGTCGCCCCAGATCTACAAGCAGCTGTGCATGGTGGGCGGCGTCGACCGCTACTTCCAGATCGCACGATGCCTGCGCGACGAGGACCTCCGCGCCGACCGCCAGTTCGAGTTCACCCAGCTCGACATGGAGTGCAGCTTCGTCGGCCAGGAAGAGGTGCTCGCCTTCGTCACCGACTCGATCGCTGCTGCGGTCAAGGACGTGATGGGCGACGACATCCCCGAGATCCCTCGGATGACGTGGGAAGAGGCGATGGAGCGGTATGGGTCCGACAAGCCCGACACCCGCTTCGGCATGGAGTTGGTCGAGCTGACCGAGATCTTCGCCGAGACCGAGGCCAACGTCTTCAAGGCCGCCTGCGTCAAGGGAATCCGTCTCGAGGGTGGCACGTCGCTCACCCGCAAGGAGATCGACGGACTCGTCGACCAGGCCAAGCTCTGGGGCGCCAAGGGGCTCGCCTGGATGCGCGTCGTCGACGGCGAGAACGGGCCGGCACTCGACGCCGGCGTCGCCAAGTTCCTCAGCGAGAAAGAAGCGAGCGACACGATCGCCGCGCTCGAGGCCGAGGTCGGCGACATGGTCTTCCTCGTCGCCGACGAACGTCCCACGACGCGCCACATCCTCGGCCTGCTGCGCAACGAGCTGGGCCGCCCGCCCGTCACCGAAGGCGGGCTCCACTTCCTGTGGGTCACCGACTTCCCGATGTTCGACGACGAACTCGGTCCCGACGGGCGCCCGCAGGCGATGCACCACCCGTTCACGATGCCCAACGACGAGGACATGGAAGCCGGCCTCATCGAGTCCGATCCGATCAAGGTCCGCAGCGTTGCCTACGACCTGACCTGCAACGGCTGGGAGCTCGGGTCCGGCAGCGTCCGGATCCATCGCCCCGACATCCAACAGCGCGTGTTCGACGCGCTGGGGATCGAGGAGGCCGAGGCCCAGGAGAAGTTCGGGTTCCTGCTGTCCGCGTTCGACTACGGCCCGCCGCCCCACGCCGGGTTTGCGTTCGGCACCGATCGCCTCGTCGCGCTCATGGCCGGCGAGGAGAACATCCGCGAGGTCATCGCCTTCCCCAAGACGCAGAAGGGCGCCGACCCGCTCACCGACGCCCCGGGCGCCCTGGAACCCCGGATCCTCGACGAACTCGGTCTCCGGGTCCTTCCGCGACCCGAGTAGGCCAGGTGCCCTTCGTTCAGGTGCCGCGATCGAGCTGGTCGAGGTAGAGGTCGATCACACGCTGTGCCTCGGCCAGTTCAGATCCGAGGGTCTTGCGGGCCACGTAGACCCCGGTCCCGCCGAGCGCCAAGCCGACCGGGAGACCGGCCAGCAGCAGCAACGGGTCGCCGAGCACGAGCGCTGCCGCTCCACCGAGCGCAGGTCCGGCCACGGTCGGGACGGCGACCACGCCGAGCTTGAGACCGTTCCTGGTGTTCTCGAGGTCGGCCTCGAGCCGGACGATCGATCGTCCGTTGCCATCGTCGACGACCGACGCGATGACGGCATCGACGCTTCCGAGGCGGACCTTCTTCCCGACGTCGACCTTGCGCCGGAGCTTTGCCCGGAAGTCGTCCCGGCGGCGCCATTCGAGTTCGTCGCCGGAGCGGCGATGGACCTCGAGCAGCTGTGCCTTGAGCCAGGTGCTCACCTGCTGCTGCGCGACCGCGAGCGGCAGATCGACCGTCCGGACACCGCGAGCTCGCGCTGGGCCGAGGATGCTGCGACCGCCAGCTTCGGCGACGAGCGCTCCGGCGTCGTGCTCGGCCATCGCCTGACGGACCGACGCGGGCGAGATGCCGACCTCGTCGGCGGCAGCTTCGAGTGCATGACGCTGGACGCCGAGGTCGTCCTGGCCGCGCGCGAGGTCGAGTTCGGTGGCGCGCCGGATGATCGCGCCGGCCGTGTCGGGGTCGAGTGGCTGTTGTTCCGGGCGATCGGTCATGGCTGCCAACAGTCCACCACGCACGACGGCCCCACGTAGGGTCGACGCTCGTGCACCTGCACCACCTCACCTCGGTCGACGGCGAGATCGTCCTCGATCTCGATCCCGACGTGGTCACCGGCGCGGTCGGGCGCGTCTACCTGCGCGAGGGCATCACGGCGGACGACGCAGCGCTGCTCGCCCGCGCCGCGACCTATCGGGCCGCACTGTTCGAGGAGCGGGTCGCCGGTGCAGCCGTCACGATCCGCCCCCGACTGATCGACTCCGACGAAGAGACCCTCGGCCGACTCCGTGGCGAGATCGAGCCGCTCACGGCGTCCGGCCGGTTCGTCGCGGCGGCGGAGTCTGTAGACCCCGCTCGGGGAGCGGTCGCCGCAGTCGAGGCGTGGTTCGGGGGCCTCGACGGACGTTCGATCGCCGTCCATGGCTTCGATGCCGGGGCACGAGGAGTCGCGGCCGAGATCGTTCGCCGTGGCGGTCGTCTGGTCGGCGTCTCCAACACCAGCGGGGCGGTGGCTGACGCTTCGGGCCTGGACCTCGATCGGCTGATGGCCGAGGAGGAAGCGCACGGATCGTTGTTCGTGACCCACCTCGGGCTCGAACTCCATCTCCCGGACGAATTGTTGGGGCTGGCTGTCGACGCAGTCGTCTTGACCGGCGGTGTCGGCTCCATCGATGCCGAAGTCGCTGCGCGCGTCGGCGCGGCCGTCGTCGTGCCCACAGCGGACGCCGCCTACGCCACTTCGGGTCTCGACAGACTCCGCCGCAGACAGATCGTCCCGCTTCCGGACGTGGTCACGACGGCGGGCCCGATGCTCGAGTCGAGCGCGCCCCGTGGACTGTCGCCGGCCGAGAAACAGGCCCGCGCAGATCGGCTGATCGCCGAGCGGATCGACGGTGCACGGAGCTCGAAGGTCGATCCGATCGAATACGCCACCACGTTGGCCGACACGTTCCTCGCCACCTGGGTGCCGGCGGAGATCCGGCCGACGACGCATGCGATCGCGGACGGTCGATGAGCGACGACCTCTTCGCTGCGGCGGCGAACCAGCGGCTCGAGTCGCGTCAGCCGCTCGCTGCTCGCCTGCGCCCCGCATCCCTCGACGACATCGTCGGCCAGGATCATCTCCTCGGTCCCGGCAAGCCGCTCCGAACGCTGGTCGAGAGCGACCGCCTGTCGAGCGCGTTGCTCTGGGGCCCCCCGGGAACCGGGAAGACCACGCTCGCCCGGGCCGTCGCCGCGCACACCGAGAAGGTGTTCGTGCAACTCTCCGCGGTGACGGCCACCGTCAAGGACGTCCGGGAGACCATCGCCACGGCAAAGCAGCGACTGGGGGAGCAGGGGCGGGGCACCATCTTGTTCCTCGACGAGATCCACCGGTTCAACAAAGCCCAGCAGGATGCGCTGCTCCCTGCAGTCGAGGAGGGACTCGTCGTGCTGGTCGGCGCCACCACGGAGAACCCCTACTTCGAGGTCAACGCGCCGCTGCGTTCGCGGTCGACGCTGTTCCGCCTCGAACTCCTCACCGTCGAGGCACTGCACGACCTCCTGCAACGTGGGCTCCAGGCCGAGTCCGCCACCGCCACCGAGGAGGCCCTGACACATCTCGCCGAGCGGGCCAACGGCGACGGCCGTCAGGCGCTCACCGCCCTCGAGGTCGCGGTTGCGCTCGCGAAGGGGAGCGACCGGAGTGAGGTGGTGCTCGGCGATGCCGAAGCCGCACTGGGGACCAACGCGCTGCGCTACGGGGTCGATGACCACTACGACGTGATCTCCGCGTTCATCAAGTCGATCCGCGGTGGCGACGCTGACGCAGGTCTCTACTGGCTCGCTCGGATGGTCGAAGCGGGGGAGGATGCTCGCTTCATCGCTCGTCGGCTGGTGATCCTGGCATCGGAGGACGTGGGGATGGCCGATCCGATGAGCCTCGTGGTGGCCAACGCCGCTGCCCATGCCGTCGAGTTCGTCGGCTTCCCCGAAGCTGGTCTCAATCTCGCGCAGGCCGTCGTGCACCTCGCCACGGCACCGAAATCGAACCGCAGCGCGCTCGGTTGGTGGGCAGCGCAGTCCGACGTCCGAGATCGTCCCGCCGGCGAGGTGCCAGCCCATCTCCGCGACGCGCACTACCAGGGTGCCCAGGTGCTGGGACACGGCAAGGGCTACCGCTATCCCCACGACGACCCGCGCGGCTGGGTCGAGCAGCAATACCTCCCCGACGAGGTGGCCGACCGCAACTACTACGACCCGTCCGACCACGGATTCGAGGCAGAAATACGGGCTCGCATCAGTAGGATCGCTCCTCGTGAGAGCTGACGAACTGCGCCGCGCCTGGTACGAGTTCTTCGCGGCTCGCGCCCACACGAAGGTGCCGTCGGCCGGCCTGATTCCACATCACCCGTCGGCGCCGATGTTCAACAACTCGGGCATGATGCCGTTCGTCCCGTACTTCCTCGGCGAGGAGGCGGTGCCCTTCGACCCGCCGCGTGCGATGTCGGTCCAGAAGTGCGTCCGAGCCGGTGGCAAACACAACGATCTCGACGCCATCGGGCGGTCGATGCGCCATCTGAGCTTCTTCGAGATGCTCGGGAACTTCAGCTTCGGCGACTACTTCAAGGCCGAGGCGATCCCGTGGTCATGGGAGTTCGTGACCGAGGTCCTGGGCCTCGACGGCGACCGCATCTGGGTCACGGTTCACACGTCCGACGACGAGGCCGAGCAGATCTGGGCCGACGAGGTCGGTCTGCCGCGCGACCGCATCCAGCGCCTCGACAAGGACAACTTCTGGGAGATGGGCGACATCGGTCCGTGTGGCCCGTCGTCCGAGCTCTTCTGGGACTTCGGCCCCGAGGTCGGCCCGGAAGGTGGCCCCGCCAATCCCGCTGCCGAGGAGCGCTACGTCGAGTTCTGGAACCTGGTGTTCCCCCAGTACATCCGGGTCGAGGGCGGCGAACTCACCGACATGCCCAACAAGGGCATCGACACCGGTGCTGGGCTCGAACGCATCCTCGGGATCATGGCCAACAGCCCGAGCTTGTATGCCGCTGACACCCTCTCGGTGCTGACGGACCGGGCGCAGGAGGTCACCGGCAAGCGCTTCGACGAAGATCGTCTCACCGACATCGCCCTCCGGCTCATCGCCGACCACACGAGAAGCGTTGCGTTCCTGGTCTCCGACGGCGTCATGCCGTCGAACGAGGAGCGTGGCTACGTGCTGCGACGCATCCTGCGCCGTGCCGTCTACTTCTCGTACCTCCTCGGCGTCGAGAAGCCCGTGCTGTCGCCGATGATCGAGACCTGCGTCGAGTTGATGGGCGATGCCTATCCCGACCTCGCCGCCAACGCCGACGGCGTGCTCACGATCGTGAGCCGCGAAGAAGCCCGCTTCCGTCAGACGCTCAAGACAGGCTCGTCGATGCTCGACACCGCGCTCGACGGCGTGGATGTCGCGGGCGACGCTCGCCCGGTGCTCGACGGCGGCGTGGCCTTCCAGTTGCACGACACCTACGGCTTCCCTCTCGAGGTCACGCAGGAGATCCTCGCCGAACGCGGCGTCGACCTCGACGTCGACGGCTTCGATGCGGCGATGGCCGATCAACGGGCGCGGGCGAAAGCGGCCAGCAAGTCGGGAACGGTCGCCATGGGCGAAGAGGTCGACGCCTTCCGCGAGATCCTCACCCTGTCCGGACCCACCGAGTTCGTGGGGCGGGAACTCGACTCGGTCACCACGACCGTGGTCGGGGTCGTGCCGACCGACGACACGGTCGCCCTCTTCCTCCAGCACACGCCGTTCTACGCCGAGGCCGGCGGGCAGATCGGCGACACCGGTGTCATCGAGGGTCCAGGCGTCCGCGCCGAGGTCATCGACACCGTCTACGCGCTCCCCGGACTCCATCGTCACGTCGTGCGGATGGTCGAGGGCACGTTCGACGTCGGGACCGAGGTCAGTGCCTCGATCGATGTCGAGCGCCGCAACGACATCAAGCGGCATCACACGGGCACGCACATCCTGCACTGGGCCCTGCGCGAGGTGCTCGGCGACCATGTGAAGCAGCAGGGTTCGCTCGTGCTGCCCGATCGGCTCCGGTTCGACTTCAGTCATTTCCAGGCGCTGACCGGCGACGAGATCGAGGCGATCGAGGATCTCGCCAACCGTGAGATCCTCACCAACGCCGAGGCGCACCACTACGAGACCACGATGGACGACGCTCGCGACAAGGGCGCCATGGCGTTCTTCGGTGACAAGTACGGCGACATCGTGCGCGTGCTCGAAGCCGGGACGCACTCGATCGAACTGTGTGGCGGCACCCACGTGAGCCGACTCGGTGACATCGGTCCCGTCAAGGTCGTGGCCGAGGAGTCCGTCGGATCCAACCTCCGACGCATCACCGCCATCGCCGGCACCGGCCCGGTCGAGCGTCTGCGCGAACGGGAACACGAACTGGCGACGCTCGCAGATACAGCGGGTGTTCCCGTCGCCGACCTCGCCGACGGTGTCCGGCGCCTCAAGGAGCAGGTCAAGGAGACCCAGGCCGAGCTGAAGGCGTTGCGCAAGGAACTGTCCGGGAGCCGAGCGGGCGACCTCGCCGACCAAGCGGTCGGCGGTGTGCTCGTCGCCAGGGTCGATGGCATCGAGCGGAATGATCTGCGAGAGATGGCCGTGTCCCTGCGCGATCGGCCCGACCTCGACGTCGTCGTGCTGGGCGGTGCGCCCGAGGGTGGCGGTGCTGCATTGGTGGCGGCGACCACCGAGGAGTCCGGTGTCCACGCCGGAGAGTTGCTCGCCGATGCGAAGAAGCTGATCCAGGGCGGCGGGCCGAACGATCCCCGACTGGTGATGGCCGGCGGCAAGAACGCCGACGGCGTCGGACCGGCGCTCGACGCCATCCGCGCCGCAACCCAGGACTGACGTGTCGACGCGCGCCCTCGGGATCGACCTCGGATCGAAGCGGATCGGCGTGGCGCTGAGTGCCTCGACCCTGGCCACGCCCTACGAGGTGGTGCAGCGTTCGGGGGACAAGGCCCGCGATCACCGCCGGATCGGCGAGTTGGTCGAGGAGTCCGGCGCCCAAGTCGTGGTCGTCGGCCTGCCGCTCTCGCTCGACGGATCCGTCGGTCCGGCTGCGCAGCGAGCACTCGATGAGGTCGAGGTCATGGCCGCCGCACTCGACGTGCCGGTCGAGACCTGGGATGAGCGATTGTCGACGGTCACCGCCGAAGCGTCGCTCCGCGAGCAGAATCTCAAGGGCCCCGCCCGTCGGCGTGTCGTGGACATGGTCGCCGCAGCTGTCATCCTGCAGGGCTGGCTCGACGCGCAAGATACGGAGAACACGTGAGCGACGACGACTGGATGGACGACGAGGACTGGGCGGAGGACTGGGCCGACGACCAGAGCGATGAGTACTCCACCGACTCGTCGCTGGCCGGACAGGAGGGCTGGGTCGCCCCGACCGACAAGCCGAACGGCGAGCAGAAGTACGAGGACTGGCTCGAGGAGACCGATGGCGACGAAGAGTGGGCCGAGGTCAGGGCTCCGATGAGCGGCCGGCGCCGTGTGCTGATCGGCATCGGGGTGATCCTCGTCGTGCTCGTGATGGCGGCCGGTGCGGGCTACGTGTGGGTCCAGGACCAGATCGACCCCGCCGGTGCAGCCGGCGCCGACATCGAGCTCGAGGTCGCTGCCGGCTCGACCACAGAGGACATCGGGTCGTTCCTCGCCGACAACGGCGTCATCACGTCGTCGCTGGTCTGGAACTACTGGACCAGGCTGAGCGACAAGGGCCCGTTCCAGGCCGGTCGCTACGTGTTCCAGGAGAACTCGTCGTTCGACGAGGCGGTCGCGGTCCTCGATGGCGGCCCGCGGCCACCGGAGAACGTCCTGCTCACCGTGCCCGAAGGGCTGACCGTCACCGAGATCATCCCCCGTCTCGCCGACCCCGAGCGGGGACTCGAACGATGGAACGTCGACGAGTTGAGCGCAGCGCTGAACTCCGGAGAGATCCGGTCGCAGTTCCAGCCAGCGGATCAGCCGTCCATGGAGGGCATGCTGCTCCCCGAGACCTACGACGTCGACGACGAGGCGGACGAGCGCAGCTTCATCCGCCGGATGGTCACGTCACTGGACGAGACGCTGCTCTCCCTCGAGGTCGAGGCGAAGGCCGCGACCCTCGGCATCACTCCGTACGAGGTCGTGGTCATCGCTTCGTTGATCGAGGAAGAGGCGCGGGTTCCCGGAGACCGGACGAAGATCTCACGTGTGATCCACAACCGGCTCGAACAAGGGATCCCGCTCGGCATCGACGCCACCAACCGGTACGAGGCCGAGATCGCCGGTCGGAGCCGTGACGACATCGACTTCCAGTCCGACTCGCCGTACAACACTCGGCGGGTCCAGGGACTTCCGCCCACCCCCATCGCCGCTGCTGGTCGGGCGTCGCTCGAAGCCGCGCTCAACCCCGAGCCAGGCGACTGGGTCTACTACGTGCTCGCGGACGCCGAGGGGAACCACACGTTCGCGGTCACGAACTCGGAGTTCCTGGAGGCCAAGCAGGAGTGCATACGCCTCGATCTCGGTTGCGGATGACGAGCGGGGAGACGCGGCTGGCCGCCGTGATCGGCTGGCCCGTCCGCCACTCACTCTCGCCGGCGATCCACAACGCTGCGTTCGCTGCCACCAGGCTCGACTGGATCTACCTGGCGCTGCCCGTGGCCCCCGGCTCGGTATCCGACGCGATCACGGGCATGCGCGCCCTGGGGATCGAGGGTCTCTCGGTCACCATGCCGCACAAGGCGCCGGTCGCTGCTGCACTCGAGCACCTCACCGCCGACGCGACCGCACTCGGCGCGGTGAACTGCGTCTTCCGGGACGGCGTTCGCCTGGTCGGTGACAACACCGATGGCGTGGGCTTCATCGATTCGCTCCGCCGGGACGAGGACATCGACCCGACGGGGATGCGTTGTGTGGTGTTCGGCGCCGGCGGTGCCGCCCGTGCCGTGGTCCGGTCGTTGACTGCGTCCGGCGCCGAACAGGTGACCGTGGTGAGTCGCCGCCGCGAGTCGGCGCACGCTGCGTCCCTCCTGGCGGGCGAGCGAGGTGCCGTGGGCGACGCCATGGCCGCAGCCTCAGCCGATCTGGTCGTGAACGCAACCCCGGTGGGCATGGGCGACGACGCAGCGATGCCGTTCGACCCGTCTCTCCTGCGTGACGGAGCGATCGTGGCCGACCTCGTGTACCACCCGGAGACGACGCCGTTGCTGGCTGCGGCGATGGCGTGCGATGTGCGGACCATGGGCGGCGTGGGGATGCTCGTGCACCAGGCAGCGCGCTCGTTCGAGCGATGGACGGGAACACCCGCTCCCGTGGCGGTCATGTCGGAAGCGGCACGTTCCGCACTGTCTTGACCTCCGGGTGTTCGGAGCCTGCTGGTTTTTCCGAGATTTCGCTTCAGAAGTCGACGATGATTGCCGATAGGGCAGAGGAAGCAACCGAAACCGCTCCGGGAGGTGCGACCGTGGCCCTACAAGGGACACTGGAGACATTCAGCGTGCCGGAGGTGCTTCGACTGCTGTCGAGCACCAAGAAGACCGGCATGCTGGCGATCGATGGGGATCGAGGCAGTGGCCAGGTGTGGCTCGGTGACGGTTCGATCATCAGTGCGCGCTCGGACCATGAGTCGACCGGAGACGTCGACGCCACGTTGTTCGACCTGCTCCGTTACGCGAACGGCGACTTCGTGTTCGAGGCAGGAGCGACACCGGAGGACCCCGTCTCCGACGAGGTCGATGTGGACGATGCGTTGGCGCGGGCCGAGGCGTTGCTCGAAGAGTGGCGAGAGCTCGAGACCGTCGTGCCGTCCCTGCTCGTCGGCGTTCGCCTCGCACGAGAGATCGAAGGGGCGTCGGTCACCGTCACCGCAGACCAGTGGAAGTCCATTGCCGCTGTCGGTGGTGGGACGAGTGCTGCCGGCCTCGGCCAGCGGCTCGAGCTCGGTGAACTCGACACCTGTCGCACGGTTCGCGACCTCGTGGAGGCGTCACTCATCGAGTTGACCGACGATGTGCCACCGCCGCCGACATCGGTCGAGATGACCGATGTCATCGATGCCACCGTGGACGACGGGTTCGTGGGCTACGACGACGAACCACAGCTGGTCGACCACGACCTGTCGCACGACGAGGTTGCGTCGTTGAGCACCAACCTTGCGAGCTTCGTGGCTCGTTCGAGCGAGGTCGCCGCCGAAGCGACCCCGATCGATGAGACACCCGACGAAGACGCCTGGGGCATCGACGACGCAGCCGCCGAGACGCCCGTCAACGGCACGCAACTGGCCGACGAGTTCGATGACGACGACCCGGCCCGCGATCTGGCCACAGCCTGGGACGGCGACGCGGAGGTCGGAACGAGCGGCGACCATGCGGAGTCGGCCGACGAGTTCCTTGCGCAGCTCACCAACCTCAGCCCGAAGGCCGCCGCTGCAATCGAGGCAACGGCCGAGGAGGCGGCCGGTCGGGCCGAAGACGATGTCACCGACCAGCCCGCCCCCGAATCGGCCCCGGACGGCGACGAGGAGATCAATCGCAACCTCCTCCTGAAGTTCCTCTCGTCCACCAAGAACTAGAAGTCGCCCTTCTAGGGTGACCGACCGTGGACGTCGCACCGATCATCGCGGGGTTGGTCGGCCTTCCCGTCGGCTCACTCCTCAACCGGCTCATCGTCCGTGAACCGGGCTACGTCATCACCGACCCCGGCGACCTGCCCGACGACGCCGATCCGGCACTCCTCGACGAACTCGAAGAAGTACCTGTCCTCGACACGGTGCCGGTGTTCGCCCTCGGCCGCCCCGGGACGTGGTGGCGATGGTGGTTCCCGGCAACGGAGGTCGTGACCGCCGGGCTGTTCGCGCTCACGGCGTATCGCATCGGCCCGATGTCCGAGGTCGTGGCGGTGTTGTTCCTGGTGGCGATGCTCGTCACCCTCGCCGCGGTCGATCTGCGCGTCTATCGGATCCCCGACCGGGTCAACTTTCCCTCGATGGCCATCGGTCTCGGCGTGCTCGTGATCGCGTCGCTGGAGCGAAGTCAGCCCGAACTGATCGCCGCGGCCCTGGTCGGTGGATTCACCTACGCCACCATGCTCTTCCTGGCCCACATCGCGTACCCCCGGGGCATGGGTTGGGGCGACGTGAAGCTGGCGTGGCTGATGGGCTTCTACATCGGATGGGCGACGTGGGCCGACGGGTCGCTGCTCGACCAGTACCTGTACGTGCTGCGCGGGGTGATCCTCGCGTTCGGCGTCGGTTCTCTGCTGGGAGCGGTCTTCGGCGGTGGCTACGCGTTGGCTCGACGCTCGGCCAAGGCCGTGTTCCCGTATGGCCCGTCACTCGCGATCGGTTGCCTCTTCGTGGTTCTCTGGGCTCCCGAGCTCGCCTGACGAGCGGGGCCCCGGCCGAATGGCGTTCGCGACCGTGCGGGTCGCGGCTCTACGCTCGCCCCGATGTTGCGCTACCTCACCGCGGGTGAATCGCATGGACAGGGTCTCGTCGTCATCGTCGAGGGGCTCCCGGCAGGCGTCCCGATCACCGTCGAGGAGATCCAGGGGGAACTCGCACGGCGTCGACTCGGCTACGGCCGCGGCCCCAGGATGCGCTTCGAACAGGACGAGCTGACCCTGATCGGCGGCGTGCGCCACGGGCGCACTCTCGGGTCGCCGGTGGCGATCGAGATCGCCAACAGCGAGTGGAAGCGAAGCGACAAGTGGCATGAGGAGATGTCGCCGGCGCCAGGCAAGACGAAGAACCCCGAGACCCAGCCCCGGCCCGGCCACGCCGACCTCGCCGGCATGCAGAAGTACGGCTTCGACGACGCTCGCGATGTGCTCGAACGCGCCTCGGCCCGCGAGACCGCTGCCCGCGTCGCCGCCGGCACCGTCGCCAAGGCGCTGCTGTCCCACATCGGTGTGGACATCGTCAGCCACATCGTCCAGATCGGCGACGCCCGCACCGAGTCGACGGCGCGACCCGGGCCCGCAGACCTCGCCGCAGTCGACGAGAACGAGGTCCGCTGCTTCGACCCCGCGGCCGCCGACGCCATGATCACGACGATCAAGGAAGCGGCCAAGGACGGTGACTCGCTCGGCGGCATCGCCGAGGTGTTGGCCTATGGCGTTCCCGTCGGACTCGGCAGTCACGTGCACTGGGACCGCAAGATCGACGGCCTGTTGGCGCAGGCGTTGATGAGCATCCAGGCGGTCAAGGGCGTCGAGATCGGCGACGGCTTCGAGGTCGCCGGCCGGCGGGGGAGTGCGGCGCACGATCCCATCACCTGGTCCGACGAAGACGGCTACGTCCGTGAATCGACGCTTGCTGGGGGCGTCGAGGGTGGCATCACCTCTGGCGAACTCGTCGTCGCCCGCGTCGCCATGAAGCCGCTGGCGTCGTTGAACAAGCCGGTCCTCAAGACGATCGACACCGTCACCAAGAAGGAGACCGTGTCGTTCAAGGAGCGGACCGACGTCACCGCGGTGCCGGCCATGGGTGTCGTCGCGGAGACGATGATGGCCCTCGTCCTCGCTGCAGAGGCGACCCGCAAGTTCGGCGGTGACTCGCTCGACGAGTTCGTCCGCAACCACGACGCGTACCTCGCGTCGCTCTGACCGGCACCGTCGACGTGGGAAGTCCCCGACACCTCGTGCTCGTGGGGCTGATGGCGACCGGGAAGTCGACCGTGGGTCGCATCGTGGCCGAGGCCCTCGACCGGCCGCTCTTCGACTCCGACGACCAGGTCGAGGCGATGACGGGTCGCACCGTGCGCGAGATCTGGCGGACAGAAGGCGAACAAGCCTTCCGTGGCCTCGAGACGGCAGCCCTGACCGAGGCTTTGGCTGCCGACCAGGCGAGCGTCATCGCCGCTGCTGGTGGCGTGGTGCTCGCTGCCGAGAACCGACTCCTCCTCGCGGCTGACCACGTCGAGGTCGTCTGGGTGCGAGCACGGCCGGAGACGCTCGTCGCCCGGGTCACCGCCGTCGGTGACGGCCACCGTCCACTGCTCGACGACGATCCGGCAGGCATGCTGGTGCGCATGGAATCGGACCGGCGTTCGCTGTACCAGTCGGTCGCCGACCGGATCGTCGACGTCGACGAACGGACCCCGCACGAGGTCGCGGGCGTCATCACCGAACCGGGCGAGCGTCGGACATGATCCGTGTCGAGGTGCCGGTCGCCGGCAGGACCTACGAAGCGATCGTCGGCCGGGGCATCCTCGACGAACTGGCTGCGCTCGTCCCCGAGGGCACGAAACGGGCCGCCGTGGTGACCCAACGCGGCATCGGCGTCACGGTCGACCCGGGGGTCGACCATCGAGTCTTCACGATCGCCGATGGCGAGGGCGCCAAGTCACTGTCGACCATCGAATCGCTGTGTCGGAACTGGGCCGGCTGGGGGCTGACACGCTCCGACATCGTCGTCGCGGTCGGCGGCGGCGTCGTCACCGACACCGCCGGATTCGCCGCAGCGTCGTATCACCGCGGCGTGGGCATCATCCACGTGCCCACCACCCTGCTGGGCATGATCGACGCCGCCATCGGTGGCAAGACGGGCGTGAACCTCCCGGAAGGCAAGAACCTCGTCGGCGCCTTCTGGCAACCCCGCGGCGTGCTCTGCGACATCGCCACCCTCGACACGCTGCCGCCGCGAGAGCGCCGCTCGGGGATGGGTGAGCTGGCCAAGTATCGATTCCTGCCTGGCGGCGACGATCTCGAGACCCTCGACTTCGACGCCCAGGTGGCCCGGTGCATCGAGATCAAGGCCGAAGTCGTTGCGTCGGACGAGCGAGAGAGTGGTCGGCGGGCGATCCTGAACTACGGACACACGCTCGCTCACGCAATCGAGACCGCGGGCACGTACGACCTCCGTCATGGTGAGGCTGTGGCGGTCGGACTGCACTACGCCGCACAGCTCGGCGCCCGCCTCGGCCGGATCGACGCTGCCCGGGTCGACGAGCACCGTGCGATCCTCGGGCACTACGACCTGCCGGTGCAACTCCCAACCGGCCTCGGCGACGACGAACTGTTGACGCTGATGGCGCGAGACAAGAAGGCGATCGACGGTCTGACCTTCGCCCTCGACGGACCGGACGGAGTCGAGATCGTCGATGACGTCGACCCCGATGTTGCACGCGCAGCGCTGGGAGATGTGCGATGAGGACAGCCACGGTCCTCCTGCTCAGCGGCCCCAATCTGAACCTCCTCGGTGAACGCGAGCCCGAGATCTACGGCACGGCCACGCTGGCCGACCACGTTGCCTCGGCGACCGCGGCAGCGGTCGAGCACCATCTGCACGTCGAGCACGTGCAGTCGAACCACGAGGGCGAACTGATCGACGCCATCCACCACGCCCGAGGGCGCTGTGCGGCGATCGTCATCAACGCCGGAGCGTTCACCCACTACGCCTGGGCAATCCACGATGCGCTCGCGGCGTTCAACGGGCCAGTGGTCGAACTGCACCTGTCCGACCCCAAGACCCGAGAGCCGTGGCGCCACCTCTCGGTCATCGAGCCGGTCGCCGACGCCGTGGTGGCTGGTCTCGGTGGCAAGGGATATCGCGTCGCCATGGAACGTGCGAGCGAGTTGATCGACCGTGGATGACCTCGCGCCGCTCGAGACCGCCGCTCGCCTCGGTCGACTCCGAACGCAGTTCGAGACCGAGGGCTGCGATGCGCTGGTCGTCACCGACTTGGTCAACGTCCGCTATCTGACGGGCTTCACCGGGTCGAACGCCGTGCTCCTGGTCACGGCCGATGGGGCCACGCTCGTCACCGACGGCCGCTACCGGACTCAGTCGGCCGAACAGCTCGAGGAGGCGGACGTCGACGCCGCCATCGTGATCGCCAACGACCCCAGCCCCGCGCTCTCTGCCGCCGCACGTGGGATCACGAGGATCGGTCTCGAGGCCGACGACGTCGCATGGGCGACCCAGCGCCGATGGGCGACCGACACCTTCTCGTGGGCGCACCTGGTCCCCACCGAGGGTGTGTTGCTCGCACAACGATCGGTCAAGGACGAGGGCGAAGTCGACCGGTTGCTCGCCGCCTGTGCGATCGCCGACGACGCGCTGGCTGACGTCGCGGGACAACTCGACGACGGACTGACCGAGAAGCAGTTCCGCCGCGTGCTCGAGGACGCCATGGCCGACCACGGCTCCGACGGGCCGTCGTTCGACACGATCGTGGCGAGTGGCCCCAACGGGGCCAAGCCTCACGCTCGGCCGAGTGATCGCGTGATCGGCTCGTCGGGCGCGGGCGAGTTCGTCGTCGTCGATTTCGGCGCAACGGTCGACGGCTATCACTCCGACATGACCCGCACGGTTCCGGTCGGCTCCCTCAGCGAGACCCAGACTCGGATGTACGACGTCGTGCGGAGCGCACAGTCGGCCGGTGTCGACCGAGTCGCCGCCGGCGTTCCCTGCCGCGCCGTCGACGACACGTGCCGTCAGGTGATCGCCGATGCCGGATGGGCCGATGCCTTCGCCCACGGCACCGGGCACGGCATCGGACTCGTGATCCACGAATCGCCCCGCCTGTCGTCGGTCTCCGACGACGTCCTCGCCCCCGGTCACTGCGTCACGGTCGAGCCCGGCGTCTATCTCCCCGAGCATGGCGGCGTTCGGATCGAGGACTCGGTGGTGGTCACCGCGACGGGCTGTCGCAGGCTCACCGCAGCTCCCTACGCCTGAGCGGAGTTGCAACCGGCCAGCTGGCACCTTCACCATGTCGGGATGGCTTCGACCAACGATCTGAAGAACGGCATGTGCCTCAACCTCTCCGAGGGTCTGATGCAGGTCGTGGAGTTCCAGCATGTGAAGCCGGGAAAGGGCGGCGCGTTCGTGCGGACGACGCTGAAGAACGTGCGCACCGGCCAGGTCGTCGACAAGACGTTCCGCTCGGCCGAGAAGGTCGAACAGGCCAAGATCGACCGCAGCGAGTACCAGTACCTCTACCGCGACGGCACCGACTACGTCTTCATGGATCAACAGACGTTCGAGCAGATGAACGTCGACCCGAAGTCCTTGGGTGACGCCACGAAGTACCTCATCGAGAACTCGACAGCGACCCTGATGCTGTACGGCGACGAGATCGTCGGCGTGGAGCTCCCGCCCTCGGTCGAGCTGACCGTGGCCGAGACCGAGCCCGGCTTGCAGGGCGACCGTTCGTCCGGTGGAACCAAGCCGGCGACCCTGGAGACCGGGTATCTCGTGCAGGTGCCGCTTTTCATCGAGACCGGTGAGAAGCTGAAGATCGACACCCGCACCGGCGACTACATGTCGCGCGCCTGAAGGACACGAATGGTCACTGCCGCAACGCGGCGAGACGCACGTGAGCGTGCCATCGAACTGCTCTACGAATCGCACGCCAAGAGCATCGATGTCGACGAGATCGTCGCCGCGCTCCCGCTGACGCCCGATGCCTACGCGCTCGAGCTCGCACGCGGGGTGAGCGACCACCAGATCGAGATCGACCGAGTCCTCGGACGACATGCGAAGAAGTGGCCCATCGACCGCATGGCGGTCACCGACCGTACGGTGCTCCGGCTCGGGATCTTCGAACTCGCGACACAGAGCGACATCCCGACCGGCGCTGCGCTCTCCGAGGCCGTCGAACTCGGCGCCCAGTACGGGAGTAGCGACGACACGTCCCGCTTCGTGAACGGCATCCTCGCCGCAGTGGTCGACGAAGTCCGTGGAGGCCGAGCGTGGAAGCCGATCGACGTCGTGGTCTTCGACATGGACGGCGTGATCCGTCACTGGCTCCCGGAACACATCGAGCAGGCAGAGGAGCGACTGGGCCTGCCGACCGGCGTCATCTCCGCAGCGGCCTTCGCAGAGCCGGGATTCCGCGATGCGACCACCGGCAGGATCTCTGCCGAGAAGTGGTCTGATCAGATCGGCGACACCGTCGCCGCGGCCCACGACGGTGTCACGGCCGAAGCGGTGGCAGCAGTCTGGTCGGGCTCGAACTGGCGTGTGGACGACGACGTCGTCGCGCTCGTTCGCGGCCTCGCCGCCGCCGGCACAGCGACCGCAGTCTTCTCGAACGCCTCGACCACGCTCGAGGTCGACATGGGGACCATGGGCATCGCGGACTTGTTCGGCGTCATCGCCAACTCGTCCAAGATCGGCCTCGCCAAGCCCGACGTCCCCGCGTTCGAACACGTCGCCTCGATGCTCGACGTCGAGCCCGGGCGGTTGTTGTTCGTCGACGACCGTCCCGAGAATGTCCGCGGCGCAGTCGACGCCGGCTGGCACGCCGTGCAGATGCGCTCCGCTGGGCGACTCGGGTCTGTGCTCCGCCGTCTGGACATCGCCGGTGCTCCCGACGCCGCCTGACGGACTCCGTCACTGGCGTCTCGCCGACGCCCCCGCCTTGACCGCGGCCTGGGCCGACGAGTCGATACGACTCTGGAACCCTCCGCCGGTCGAGGCCGATGCTCCGTCGTGGATCATGCGCTGCGACGAACGCTGGTCGCTCCGCCTGTCGCTCGACTTCGTGATCGACGTCGACGGTGACGTCGTGGGCGAGGTCGGTCTGCGCAACTTCACCGACGACCCCGATCGAGCTGAACTCGGCGTGTGGATCGCACCCGCACAGCGACGCGACGGGCTCGCTGGACGCTCGGTCGCCTCAGCGACGACGTGGGCGCACGAGCACCTCACGCTCGACCAGGTCTGGTGCCGCACAGCCGCCACCAA
This sequence comes from Acidimicrobiales bacterium, assembly GCA_038255425.1. Taxonomy (GTDB): domain Bacteria; phylum Actinomycetota; class Acidimicrobiia; order Acidimicrobiales; family Salinilacustritrichaceae; genus Salinilacustrithrix. The sequence goes on along the minus strand of JBBSLH010000013.1, from coordinate 849 downwards.
CGGGCCCGCGGCGGCGCTCTTCGCCTCGCTCGGCTGGAACCGACTCGGCACCTCGCACGGTCAGACCATCTGGTCCCACTGAGCGGGCCTGCTAGGTTCTCGCCCTGACCGTGAAGCGGGTCCTGTGAGGCCCGGACGGACAGGAAGGAACGCCGATGGCGGAACGCGAACGACGGATGACGCGCTCGACGGGCGGCGTGTTCGTCGCCCGCAGCCGGGTGATGGACGCCGACGACATCGCTCGGGCGACCCGCCGGATGGCCCACGAGATCATCGAGGCCAACTCTGGTCTCGACGACGTGTGCCTGGTCGGGCTCCAGACCGGTGGCGTCCCGCTCGCCCGTGCGCTCGTCGACGCGATGGCCGCCATCGACAGTTCAGGGACCGAAGGGGTCGAGGTGCCGATCGGACGCTTGGACGTCGCCTTCCATCGCGACGACATCGGGCTACGACCCACGATGCCCGAGGCGATCACCGACGTCCCGTTCCATCTCGACGGCAAGGTCGTGGTCCTCGTCGACGACGTGCTCTACACCGGGCGCACCATCCGAGCAGCGCTCGACGCTCTGACGTCGTTCGGTCGGCCCCGAGCGGTCCAGTTGGCGGTGATGGTCGACCGGGGCCATCGCGAGCTCCCGATCCGACCCGACTACGTCGGCAAGAACCTCCCGACCCGCAACGACGAGTCCGTCGACGTGACCGCCGACGGCGTCGACCTGGGGGAATTGCAGTGACTGACCTCCTGTCGATCTCGGATCTCTCGCGGGCCGACGTCGAGCAGTTGCTCGATCTCACGGACCACTTCGTCGAGGTCTCGGCCCGACCCATCCCGAAGGTGCCGGCGCTGCG
>JBBSLH010000012.1:0-28406 GCA_038255425.1 Acidimicrobiales bacterium | reverse complement strand
CTCGGCCTTGCACTCGCGCCGGAACGCACTCGAACCGAGCGCCTTCTGTCGTTCCTTCAGGTGGTCCCACAGCGAGATCATCCCGAGAAAGTCCGACCCCGGGACGCGGAACCGAGCGTGTGACTCCGCTGCCAGCTGTTCCTTCCCCGACGGCCGCTCGCGCACGTCCTGGATCGACAACGCCGCAGCGATGACCATCACCTCGTGGACACAATCGTTGTGCTCCGCCTCGAGCACCATCCGTCCCAATGTCGGGTCGACGGGCAGTCGTGCCAGACGTTGACCGAGCTTCGTGAGCCGCCGATCGTGCGCCGGTCGGTCGACCTGGAGCGCTCCGAGCTCCTCCAGCAAGGTGACCCCGTCGGTGATGTTGCGGCGATCCGGTGGTTCGACGAACGGGAAGGACTCGACATCACCGAGACCGAGGGCCGTCATCTGGAGGATGACCGACGCCAGGTTCGTGCGCAGGATCTCCGGCTCGGTGAACTCCGGACGTTCGAGGAACTCGTCCTCCTCGAAGAGTCGGATGCAGACACCAGGGGCGACACGGCCGCAGCGACCGGCGCGCTGGTCGGCCGACGCCCGCGACACCGGTTCGATCGGGAGCCGCTGCACCTTGGTCCGCTTGTTGTACCGAGAGATGCGAGCGGTGCCCGGATCGACGACGCTCCTGACACCGGGCACGGTGAGCGAGGTCTCGGCGATGTTGGTGGCGATCACCACCCGACGCTTCGTGTGCGACGCGAACACTCGGTGCTGTTCCGCCGCCGACAATCGTGCGAACAGTGGGAGCACTTCGGTGTTCGGGAGGTTCATCGCCTCGATCGCCTCGGCGGTGTCGCGGATCTCTCGCTCGCCCGACTGGAACACGAGGACGTCGCCCATCTGCTCATCGAGGAGTTCGCGCACCGCTTCGGTCACGGCACGGACGGCGTCGTCGTCCTCCTGGGTCCGATACCGGAGCTCGACCGGAAACGTGCGGCCCGAGACCTCGACGATCGGCGCCGGCCCAGCGCCGAGATCGAAGTGCGCGGCGAAGCGCTCGGTGTCGATCGTGGCCGACGTGACGATCACCTTCAGGTCTGGTCGGCGCGGGAGCAGCTGTTTCAGATAGCCGAGGATGAAGTCGATGTTGAGGCTGCGTTCGTGCGCCTCGTCGACGATGATCGTGTCGTATCTCGACAGCTCGCGGTCGCGCTGGAGCTCATTGAGGAGGATGCCGTCGGTCATCACCTTGAGCCGGGTCCGCTTGCCCACCTTGTCGGTGAACCGCACGGCGTACCCGACCTCCTCGCCCAGGTCGACACCGAGTTCCTCGGCGACACGCTCAGCCACGGCCCGGGCCGCGATGCGACGGGGTTGGGTGTGGCCGATCAGGCGCTCGGTCCCGCGCCCGAGCTCGAGGCAGAACTTCGGCAGCTGCGTGCTCTTGCCCGAGCCCGTCTCACCGGCGACGATGACCACCTGGTGCGCGTCGATGACCCGGAGCAGCTCGTCCTTGCGCTGCGAGATCGGGAGGTCGGGGGTCGAGAAGTCCATCGGATCGGCCGCACCAGCATGGTGGGACTCATGTCACTGGGCCCACCTCGATCCGTCGCGGTATCTTGACCCCACGGTCAAGATTGGTCTCCAGGGGGAACGAAGTGGCAAAGCTCACCTACACACGCGACGAGCTCATGGCAGAGCACGACTACGCCGAGCCGCACGCGGTCGCCGGTCGACGCATGCACGGCGGGTTCCTCGCCGACGGCAGCTACACGCCACCGCGGACGCTCAACCGCGGGCCGGCGGTCGACGCGTGGACCGGGTCGCTGCGGTCGAACGGCGGCGACATCCTCGATGCCACTGCTGCGCTGCTCGACGGCGTACGCCTTCCGAACGTCGAACAGTCTCGCGTGTTGCTTCGCAACGGTCTGGGCGAGTCGTTCTGGAACACCCTCACCATCATCGGCAAGATCGAAGCGCGCGGTCGACTCCTCGCCGACGTCGACTTCCCCGACCTCGAACCTCACATCGTCGAGGACATCTCCGAGATGGGGATCGGCCACCTCAACAAGGGACTCCTGGTCGCACACGGTCTCGACGAAGGCGGCATCCCCGCCGAAGGGATCGGCGGGCACGACGAGATGTGGTTCGCCGCCCGCGACCTCGCGTTCGGCGCCGGCGCGCACCCCGATGTCGACCCACCGGAGAACATCGCTCGAGACGACGGCGAGGGCTTCTCGTCGGGTCGCCGCATCCCCGAACTCCCGCAGGAGATCGAGGGCATGCTGTCGCTCCTCACCAACCTGTTGATCATCGAGTTCCGAGCCGAGCTCGGCTTCTCTGAGTCGCAGGCCATCCTGCGCACGCACGGACTCTTCGACGACGACGCGAAGGCGGACGAGGCAGCGGAGATCATCGGACGGATCCGCACCGACGAGGAGATCCACGTCACGTCGCTGCGGCTCTACCTGGGCGAGATCCGAACGGTCACGTTCAAGACGCTCGACGGGGGGACCATCGCAGGCGCCGAGGTCATCGACCGGTTCTGGAGCGACCTCGTCCATTGGGCCACGGTCGAACAACCCAAGCTGGCGGCCGAGCAGCAGCGCGAGATGCTCGAGCAGCGCATCCGCAAGCACCCCGAAGCCGACCGTGTCCTGCAGGAGTTCGACGCCGTCGCTGACCAGATCTGACACACCGTCAGATTTCCTGCGAGACTGCCGGCCATGGAATTCGGACTCTTCATCGGTGGCTGGGTACCCGACTATCTCGACGGTCGGGACGACGAGGCGGAGCACGTCCGCCTGCTGAACGAGGCACGTGTGGCCGAAGTGGGCGACGCCCACAACTGGAAGTACGTCTGGGTCACCGAGCACCACTTCCTCACCGAGTACAGCCACATCTCGGCCAACGAGGTCGTGATGCCGTACATCCTCGCCCGCACGGAGAACATCCGGGTCTGCTCGGGGATCATCAACGTCACTCCCCCGGTCAACCACCCTGCTCGCATCGCCGAGCGTGTGGCCATGCTCGACCATCTCTCCGGCGGCCGCTTCGACTTCGGCACCGGCCGGGGTTCATCGACGACCGAACAGGGTGGCTTCGGCATCACTGATCCGGACATCACCCGCGACATGTTCGACGAGGTCATGCCCGAGTTCCGCAAGATGTGGGCGCAGGACTCGTACAGCTTCGACGGCAAGTTCTTCTCGATGCCCGAACGCAACGTCCTCCCCAAGCCCTACGTGAAACCGCATCCTCCGATGTGGGTTGCCGCGGGCAACCCCGAGACGTTCGAGAAGGCCGGCAAGCTCGGCCTCGGCGTCATCTGCTTCACGGGGGGTTCGCCGGAGAAGATGCGGCCGCTCGTCGAGATGTACAAGGAAGCAATCCAGGACGCCGAGCCCGTCGGCGAGTACATCAACGACAACATCGCGGTCACGACCAACTTCCTGTGTCTCGAGGACGGTGACGCTGCCCGCGAGCACATGACGAAGTCCCGCAACGGTCGCCAGCAGAGCCTGGTCTTCAAGTACCTCGACACCTTCCCGAAGCCGCCGATGGTCCCCGACTGGCCGACCGAGATCCCCGACCCGACGCTCGAGCAACTTGCCGCCGGGTTCGAGAAGGGCACCTCGATCGTCGGCACGCCCGACGAGTGCGGCGAGGCACTCGAGAAGTGGAACGGCATCGGCGTCGACCAACTCATCATGGGTCCGACGGGCACGGCGCTTCCGTTCGACGTGATCGAGGAGTCCGTGAGCCTGTTCGGTGACCGGGTCATCCCGAAGTTCGACACCGATCCGGAAGCACGCAGTGCGCGCCATCGCAGGCTCGCTGGCGAGACCGCCGGCGACCGACTGGTCACAAGCACCGACTGAGGTGCAGCATCTCCGACGTGTCGAGGCCGCGCGAGCCGAGTTCTGACGACTTCGTCGGGCGTCTGACCAACGGCGACGAGCGCGCCTGGGCCGAGCTCTACCACCAGTTCGCCGGGCGAATCGCCGGGTACGCCCGTGCCAGAGGTGGACGGGACCCCGACGACCTCGTGGGCGACGTCTTCGCAGCTGCCGCCGAACGCATCGACCGATTCGACGGAGCGGAAGCCCAACTCCGTCCTTGGCTGTTCACCATCGCCCACCACCGTCTGGCCGACGACATCCGCCAGCGGAAGCGCCGGGCAACCGATCCCACCGAGCCGGGTGGCTTCGACGCACTCGAGCTCGGGTCCGATGCGATCGGCGAATCGCTCTCACGTCTCGACGCCGACGGTGCACTCGAGATGCTGTCGTGGGTCACCGATGAACAGCGCGAGGTTCTGACGCTCCGCGTCCTCGGTCAGCTGTCGATCGCTGAGACTGCAGCGCTCATGGACAAGCCACCGGGCGCGATCAAGGCCCTCCAGCACCGCGCGATCGCCCGCATCCAGCGGCGAATCGACGGCGAGCCGTATCCCATCGGCTTCCGGGACGATGACGGAGGTGGATGATGCGCGTTGACGACCCCCTCGATCGGGAGAGCAATCCCGGGCTGACCGTCTTCTTCGACGCGCTCGACGAGCTGGTCTTTCCGCCTGCCGATCCAGCGCTCCGGACCGCGCACATCCAACGAGCTGCGCTCGCCGCTCGTGCTGCCACGACGGATGTCGCCGCCGGACCGTGGAGCTGGCGTCGCGCCGCATCGGTGCGTGTCGCGGCTGTCGCAGCGGCGACCATGGCGATCGCCGCCGGACTCGGCGCCGATGATCGCCTTCCCGAGCCCGCCCAACGCGTCGTGAGCTCGGTCGCCGATGCGGTCGGCGTCGAGGTCCCCGACGGCTCCACTCGTTCGGATGCCGTCCCCGACCACCAGCACGATGACGACGACTCGGATGACACGTCAGGGCGGAGTGGCACGACAACGGCAACGCGGGCCGACGCTGGAGATCCTGGCGAACCAGCCACGCCGGCGACTTCGGCCGTGCCGGGCCGCATCGACGACGAGACCCGGGACACGCCGGTGGCGGACCCCGCCGACCCCGCCGACTCGAACGAGCCGAGCCAGCCGGCAACGCCTGCCAGCCCGCCGTCGTCTGTGGACCGACCCAGCACCTCCCATCCGGAGGCGGAGCGGGGCCAGAGGCCGAAGAAGCCAGTCGAGGACCCACACGAGAGCCCGTCGACCGGCGATGGAGACGACGAGGACGAGTAGACCGGAGAATTTCTTTCGAGAAAACCCGTATCCCGACGCGGGCTCGAGCGATGACACCACTGCAGGCCCGTTGGTTGCCTACCGCCAGGGACGACCACACGGAGTGCCAGCAGTTCGAGCCGCCTTCGGGTGGCTCGAACTTTTCTCCGGCGAGGGCCTTGATCAGGTGGTGTGTGCTAGCTCTTGGGCATGACCGCACCGTTTGATCTCGACACTGTCGACCATCTCCTCAGCTCGACCCGGGCGGTGCGCAAGCGACTCGACCTCGGCAAGGATGTCCCGGACGACGTCATCCTCGACTGCATCCGACTGTCCCAGCAGGCGCCCACCGGCTCGAACATGCAGAACTGGCGCTGGATGGTCGTCCGGGACGCAGACACACGCGGCGCGCTGGCCGAGATGTACCGCTCCGCCGGCGGCGACTATCTCGCTGCCGCTGAAGCGACGGCGTCAGAGGGCCAGATCAAGCGGGTCATGTCGTCAGCGAACTACCTCGCGCAGCATCTCGAAGAGGTCCCCGTGCACGTGATCCCCTGCGTGAAGGGCCGGCTGACGGCGGACAACAGCGTCGGCGAATGGTCGGGGATGATGGGCTCGATCTATCCCGCCATCTGGAGCTTCCAACTCGCGCTTCGAAGCCGTGGTCTGGGCTCCTGCCTCACCACGCTCCATCTGGGCAAGGAGGCCGAAGCCGCGGAACTCCTCGGCATCCCGGACGGCGTGATGCAGATCGCACTCCTGCCGGTCGCCTACACCGTGGGGACGGACTTCAAGCCGGCCGACCGGCCACCGGTCGAGCGGATCGTGCACCTCGATCACTGGGGCAACAAGCCGACCGAGTAGTCGGGCCGGCGATCAGGCCGGGAGTTCGACGCCCAGCTCGGCCGCCTTCTTCGCGACATCATCGGGGAAGATGTTCTTGATCAGGTAGAGGTCCTGGATGATCTGGTAATCCGGCGCCATGCCTTTCGCATACCGCTCCATGTAGGCGAGTTGCTTGGCCACGAGCACCATCTCCTTGGGCCCCTTGGCGCCGTAGTTGTCCATGAGGTCGATGCTCATCTTCAGCATCTCGCCGAGGTTCATGCCCCCGATGCCGGCCTCGAGCATCGGGCCGAGGATCATCTGGAGGCGCATGCCCAACTCCTCGTCGGTGCCGATGTCGGCAGGGAACACGCCGACGGACCGATAGGCGCGGGCAACACGGGTGAAGTCACCGTCGATCATGCAGGTGTAGAGGATGTCCTTGATGACGTCACGGAACTCCGGCGCCAGTTCGCCCATGATCCCGAAGTCGAGGAAGCTGGCCCTGCCGTCGGGCATGAACCAGATGTTCCCGGCGTGCATGTCGCCGTGGAACGGGCCGTGGACGCAGACCGACTCGATCCACACCTTCGCACCCCACCGCAGCATGAGCTCGCCGTCGATGCCACAACGAGCCATCTCCTCGAACTCGTCGAGTGGTGTGCCCGTCATGCGTTCCATGCAGATGACCCGGGGGCCGCAGTAGTCCCAGTAGACCTCGGGCGCCGTGATCTGTTTGTTGTCACCGAAGTGCCAGATGCGCTCGCGGAACGCTGCTTGCCTCGTGGCCTCGAGGGCCGGCACGAGCTCCTGGAAGTTCGCGTAGGCGGCGTCCTCGATGATGGCGACGGGATCGACGGAGGAGAGCCAGTCCCACTTCTCGGCCAACTTCGCGATGCGCCACAGGATCCGGAGATCGGCCGTCATCAACGCACGGATCCCGGGACGCTGCAGCTTGACCACGGCCTGGCGACCATCGGGAAGCGTGCAGGCGTGGACCTGGCCGATCGACGCAGCCGAGAGCGGCTTGTCGTCGAAGAAGGTGAACAGGTCATCGGGCGAATGGCCGAGATCGTCGGTGATGATCTGTCGAGCCGTCCCGCTGTCGAACGGCGGGACCTCGTCGAGCGTTCGCTGGCAGGCATCGGCGAGTGGCTCCGGGAAGACGCCGGGCGATGACGCCATGATCTGGCCCAGCTTCACGAACGCCGGCCCCAACACCTCGAACGCGTCGACCGCGCCGGCGCACGCGGCGTCCCACCAGCCGACGACATCCTTACGTCGGAAGACGAGGTCGAAACGGCGGCGAAGCAGCGCGATCACGACGCTCCACGTCAGAACGATGCCGATCTTCAGACCTCGTCGGATCTCCGTGAAACCGAATCGGTCGAGGGCTGCCTCCTCGACCACGAGGTCCTCCGGCGGCGGGCCGTCGGTGTACGGCCCGCGGAATCCCTCGAGCACCTGTCGGGGCGCCGAAGCATCGGGTACGGCTCGACGACCGCCGAAGTTCAGTCCGACGCGGGGCTCGGTCTGCTCGATCATTCCGACGACCACGCCGCCGTCGACGACCGGGAGATGCCGGACGTTGTGCCGGCCCATGAGCTCTCGTGCCGCCATCGTGTCGGTGTCCGGATCAGCGGTCACCACATCGACGGTCATACGTCGGCGCACGGGGACCGTCGAGGGATCGTCGCCGTCGACGATCACGGTGAGGAGATCGCGCTCGGTGAGGATGCCCACCAGGCGGTCGTCCTCGAGCACCACCACCGCCGACTGATGACGCTGCTGCATCAGTCGAGCCGCGTCGGCGACGGTCGAGTCGGGGCTGATGGAGACGACGTCAGATCTCGGATTCGTCCGCATCGGGTGAGCCTCGCGCACGGAGCGTCGGGAGTCCCCGCCGACGACCGCGACTTCGCATGCGACTCGTACCCTCGGGGCATGGCTCTCGACGACGAACTGCTGAACAAGGTCACCTGGAAGATCCCGAATGCGCTGGCGTTGATCGGCTCCCGCTCTGGCGACGAACGCAATGGCATGACCACCAGCTGGATCACGCAACTGTCGATGGAGCCCGTGCTCATCGGCGTCGGCATCGACAACACGGCGGTGACGCATCGACTCGTCACCGACGGCGGATCATTCACCGTCAACCTCTGGTCGGCCGACGACACCCGCGTGTTCGTCAAGTTCTCGAAGCCTGCGACGTACGAGGACGGCGCACTGAACGGGCGCGCGGTGCGCGACGGGGTGACCGGAGCACCGGTGTTCGAGGAAGCGATCGCGCACCTCGACTGCGAGGTGCGACAGACCCACGACCTCGGCACCCACACGCTGTTCATCGGCGAGGTGGTCGACGTCGGCATCCGTGACGACGACGCGATCTCGGCGTCGATGCACGACACGCGCATGAAGTACGGCGGCGTGAAGCGCCACTGAGCGGCGCCGCCATGCCATACGTCATCCACCCGCTCGGGTGGTGGACCCTGGTCGAAAGTGCTCACTGAACGCGCGATTCGACACACGAATCGTGAGTTCACGGCCGCACACTGCCATTGAAGCCAGCAGAACCAGAAGAACGGTGCCGAAAACGTGCCCATTGGCACGCAGGAAGCCCTATGTCTCGGCCCGTCCCAGTGGTGTCATGAGGCGCGGGCGGGTATTCGCCCCAATCGACGGCAACGGGGCACATCTCTTGGCGGAGAGGCCCCGTTCGCAAATCAAGGCGACAGGGGAGACCATGACTGGTCGAGGCCAACGACGGAATCGCACACTTCTCGGAGCGCTGCTCGCGTTCCTCGGGGCGGTACAGATGTTGGTGGTGGGCATCATCCCCGCGCCCGCAAGCGCTGCGCCCGTCACTCCGGGCACGCTGCTCGGCTTCGAGGCCGACGGCGACCACGACGTCGACGCGGGCGGCAACCTGGACTGGTCCGAGATCGACCCGGTCGTCGCCATCGACGCTGACGACCCCGATGTCGGGTACCAGGGCTCGTCGAAGGAGAACGACCCCACCGAGTTCTCCTGCCAGAGCAAGGACGGCGGGATCACGCCGGGCAAGGACAACCTCGAACGCGCTTACATCTACCCCGACATCTCTTTGTCGAAGGGCCTGCTGGCCCTGGGCTTCGTGCGTGCGAACGGCGGCACGCAAGGCAACGCCCACGTGAACTTCGAGTTCAACCAGGGAGCCATCACCCTCGGTGCCGACTGTGAGTACCTGGGCCGAACCGCCGGAGACCTCCTTTTCGTCTTCGACTTCCCGGGAAACCAGTCCGACCCAGCCGAGATCACCGTCTTCGAATGGGACCCGAGCATCTCAGCCGATGGGCAGTGGTCCGAACTGACCCTCAGCGACGTCGCCGCCTTCGCTGCGGCCGCCGACAACACCGCCGACATCACCGACGGGGTGGTCGGCGGCACGATCGAGCACCGTGCGTTCGGTGAGGTCGTCCTCGATCTCGTCGAACTCGACTTCCAGATCCAAGAGGGCGGCGGCGACCCGATCCTCACGTGCCCGGGCTTCGGAACGGCATCGGTGCGGTCGCGTTCGTCGGGCGAGTCGTTCAACTCGGCCCTCCAGGACTTCATCAACCCCATTCCGGTCGATGTCTCCACCTGCGGTGACATCACGATCAAGAAGGTCGACGACCAAGGCAACCCGATGAGCGGCGTCGACTTCGACCTGTACAACGCCGACGATGAACTCGTGGATGAATGCACCACCGACGACGACGGGCTCTGCACATTCGACGAAGTCCCACCCGGCGACGGCTACTACATCAACGAGGATGCCTCGACCGTCCCGGACGGCTACACCGCTGCGTCCAACCCCGTGAAGAGCGGGATCTCGGTCGGCTTCAAGGAGAGCGTCGACCTCACCGGCGAAGGCGACTGGATCGTCAACCCCCGCGAGACGGGGTACGCGCGGGTCATCAAGCAGTTCGCCGAGATGGACCCCCAGGGTGGGGACGACGTGATCATCGACGCCGCCGATGACGACTACGCCGGCATCTCGTTCCGGCTCTACAACGACCTCGGTGGAGAGATCGGCGCCTACGACGACGGCATCGACGAGCTCGTGACCCTGCACGGATCGAGTGATCCCGCGCAGTGCACCATCGCGTCGGGCGACACGTCCTGCGACATCGGGCCCGTCGCGACGGGCACCTACCTCGTGGACGAGACCGTCGTCCCGGGCGAGACGAGTCCGCAGACTCCCGACCCGAGCGTGACCATCACCGCCGACAACACGGTCGACCTGCCGTCCGAGGTGACCTTCACCAACTACCTCAGCCCGCTGGAGATCGACCTCGACAAGAGTGGCCCGGCCAACGCGACCATCGGTGACACGTTCACCTACACGTTCGACGTGACGCTCAACGAGGACATCCCGCTCACCAACATCGTGCTCGAAGAGTTGGACATCGATCGCTGCAACGTGGATGCCGCGCCGCTCTCCGGACCGGTCAAGACCGGTGGCGACCAGGACGAGTGGCTCGAGGTCGGCGAGACCTGGAGCTACGAGTGCGACCACCTCGTCACGGAGGCCGACACGGATCCGTTGCCCAACAGGGCGCAGGTCACCGGTGAGGACAAGTTCGGGCGCGAGACAACCGCAGAGAGCTCCCACGAGGTCGACCTCCTCTACCCCGACGTGACCGTCGAGAAGGTGGCGGTCGACGACTCGATCACTGCCGGCGACCAGATCGCCTTCGACATCACGGTGACCAATGACGGCGACGGCGTCGCCCGCGACGTGACGCTGAGCGACACCCTGCCCGCGGGCGTCGTCTGGAGCGAGGACAGCAACGTCTGCTCCATCGCCTCGGGCGTCCTGACCTGCAACTTCGGCGACCTCGCCGCCGGCGCCAGCACCACGACCGTACGGGTCAGCGGCACCACCGACACCGGTGAGTGCGGCAACGTCGAGAACACCGCCACCGTTGGTTCCACCAACGAGCGCCAATCGGATCAGGGGAACAACTCCAGCACCGACGACGTCGACGTGTCCTGCCCCGACGTACAGATCGAGAAGGACGGCAACGGCATCATCAGCGCCGGTGACGACGCGATCTTCACGCTGACGGTCACGAACAACGACCAGAACGCGACGGCGACCGACGTCACCGTCGAAGACCAGTTGCCAGGCGACATCGACTGGACGACCGAGACAGACGGCTGCACGATCAGTGACAGCGGTCTGCTCGAGTGCGATCTCGGCGACATCGGTCCGGGCGATTCGGTCGAGATCACGATCACGGGGACGACCGTCGCCGCGGATTGCGGAGAACTCCCCAACACCGCGACGGTCGAGTCGAGCAACGAGGCCCCAGACGGCCCCGACAACAACAGTGACGACGCCACCATCACCGTCGAGTGCCCCGATCTGACGATCGACAAGACACCCGACGGAGCGACGGTCAGCGCCGGCGATGACGTGAGCTTCACGATCGTCGTCGGGAACGACGGCCCCGGCGCCGCCTACGACGTCGTGGTCGAGGACGAACTGCCCGACGAGGTGCCGTGGACGATCGATCCTGCGGTCGACGGCTGCGAGATTACGCTGGGCGTGCTCGAGTGCTCGTTCGACTCACTCGCCGCTGGCGACTCGGTCTCGATCACCGTGACCGGGACCACCGAAGCCGCCGACTGCGGCGTCCTCGACAACACGGCCACGGCCGACGCGTCGAACGACGACGAGGTCAGCGACGACGGTGACATCACCGTCGAGTGCCCGGACATCGACATCACCAAGGTGGCCGACGACGACGTCGTCTCCGCCGGCAGCGACGTCGGGTTCACCATCACCGTCACCAACGCCGGTCCCGGCACCGCCTACGACTTGGTCGTCTCCGACGACCTCCCCGAAGGCCTCGACTGGGTCATCGACCCGGCCGTGGAGGGCTGTGAGATCGCCGATGGCACGCTCACCTGCGAGGCGGACGAGTTCGCCCCCGGTGACGAGTTGGTGGTCCACATCTCTGCACCGACCGACGAGGCCGACTGCGGCGCCTACGACAACCTGGCAGCGGCCGACGCGTCGAATGACGACGAGGTCACCGACCAGGACTCCGTCACCGTGCTCTGCCCGGGACTCAACATCGGCAAGAGCGCCGACTCGGTCGTGGTCGATGCTGGCGACGAGGTCGGGTTCAGCATCGTCGTCTCCAACGTCGATGACGGTGTCCCGCCTGCAGAAGGAACAGCCACCGACGTGACCGTCAGCGATCCGCTGCCGGCGGGGCTCGACTGGAGCCTCGACCCAGCGGTGGACGGCTGCGACATCACCGAAGGCGTCCTCGAGTGCGATCTCGGGGACCTCGAACCCGGTGACAGCGTGACCATCCACGTGGTCGCCAGAAGTGCGATCGCCGACTGCGGGGACCTCGACAACGTGGCCACCGCCGACTCGTCCAACGGTCCCGAGGTCGAGGACGACGCCAGCATCTCGGTGCTGTGCCCGCTCGACATCGAGATCGACAAGGACGGGCCGTCCGTCGCACACGTGGGCGACGAGATCACGTACACCTTCTCGGTGACCAACACCGGCGAGGCCGACCTGGTCAGCGTCGAGGTGACCGATCCACTGTGTGACGGCGAGATCAGCCTCGACGATGACGCCGATGGCGACACCGTCCTGGCAGTGGGCGAGACGTGGGGGTACTCGTGCACCCACGTGATCGCCGACGACGACCCGGACCCATTGCCGAACACGGCGACCGCCGTCGGTACCGACGAACGTGATCGGGAGACCGACGACGACGACGACCACCTGGTCGACATCATCAACCCGGCGATCCAGATCATCAAGACGGTCGACAACAGCGGCCCGAACCCTGGCGAAACGATCACCTTCAGCTACGAGGTCACCAACACCGGTGACACCACGCTGTTCGACGTGATCGTGACCGACGACCAGATCGGTGACGTCGGGACGATCGACGAGCTCGCACCGGGCGAGGTCGTGACCCTCACGAAGGACGACGAGGTCCAGGCGAACCAGAGCCTCGTCAACGTCGGCACAGCGACGGGTGAGGACGAACTCGGCCTCGAGGTGTCGGACACCGACGACGAGTTCATCAACATCGTCATCCCCGACGTCATCGCCAGGCCCCAGCCGAGGGTGCTTGCCCTCACCGGCGGTCAGTTCGGCATGCTGCTGTTCCTCGCCGGCATGACGATCCTCGGCGGTGGCATGCTCACCGACCAGGCTCGACGGATCCAGGGTCGGCGCATCCGGGCTCGCGACATCCACTGATCCAGGACGGCCGGATAGGTTCACCTCGATGCCCGAGGTGAACCTGTCCAAGCCGGACAAGGTCCTCTTCCCCGCCACAGCGGACGAGGAGGCCATCACCAAAGCCGACCTGTTCGACTACGCAAGCCGCATCGCGGATCGCATGATCCCCTTGATCCACGATCGCCCGGCGGTGCTGCAACGGTTCCCCGATGGCATCGACGGCGACGGCTGGTACCAGAAGCACACTCCCAAACACTTCCCCGACTGGATCCCGACCGTCACGCTTCCGAAGCGCGGTGGTGGCACCGTTCGCCACCCGGTGATCGACTCCGCTGACGCGCTGCAGTACGTCGTCAACCAAGGCACGGTGTCGGTCCACGTCCTCGGTGGAACGGTCGAGCGGCCAGACGTGCCGGCCGAACTGCTCATCGACCTCGATCCCTCGATCGACGATCCAGCCCAGGTGATCGACGCGACCGGGGCGGTGCGCCAGTTGCTCGACGACCTCGACGTGACCGGATTCGTGAAGACCACCGGCTCACGCGGTGTGCACGTCCACGTGCCGCTGCGCGGCGATGCCCGCTTCGATGCCGTGGGCGCGTTGGGTCATCACCTGGGCGCACTCCTTGCCCGTCGCCACCCCGACCTCCTGACGGTCGAGTTCTCGAAGCAAGACCGAGGCGACCGGCTGTTCGTCGACACGCTCCGCAACGCGCCAGCGCAACACGCAGTTGCTCCCTACACACTCCGCCCTCGGCCGGGCGCTCCGGTGGCGGTCCCGATGCGTTGGGACGAGATCGACTCGACGTGGACCGCTGCGTCGACGCCCCTTCGTACGCTGTTCCGACGGTTGGGGGCACTGCGGCTCGACCCGTGGGCCGATCTCGAGGACCATCGGGTCGAGGCGGCAACGATCGCCGAGCGACTCGCAGCGCTCGACTGAACTGGCCAGCGGATCCGGTCAGGCGACGTTCACCAGCGGGGACAGGTGCCGACGCACGGTCTCCTCGACGTTGTCGTCGTCGAGGTCGAGCGCCGTGTCCGGCAGGATCACGAACGAGATCGCGAGGCGCACCAGCAACTCGGCGGTACCCGCTGCTCGGGTGGGATCGAGATCCGGCCGTCGTCTCGTCGCCTCGGCGACCAACTGGTCCCGGGCGGCGGCAACGATGGGCCCGCTGTCCACCGTCAGCAGTTGAAGCAAGAGCGGCTCGGTCCGCAACAGCGACCCGAAGTCGCCGCGGCGAACGAGACGGAGACCGGCAGCGAATGCTGCGACGACCTGGTCCTCGAGCCGGTCGATCGAGTCCACTGCGCCCGCGAGCGCCGAGAAGAAGCGGCGTCCCTCCTGCGCCAGCGCCGCGCTGATCAGCCCGTTGCGGTCGCCGAACCGTCGGTAGATCGTGCTTCGGCCGACACCGCTCGCTGCCGCGACGTCGTCGACCTCGAGCCCCGACAGTCCGTGGCGGAGCAGGAGTCCGGCCGCGACATCCAGCACTCGCCCATCGACGTCGTCAGTGGCCCGCGGAACAGCGAGACCGACGAGGAGGGCGGCGACATCGACGCGGGTGACGACCTTGGGCATGTCAGGCTGCCGGGTGTGGTGCGGCCATCGATCGCATGCGGCGGATCGACCGCAGGTATGGGCCGCGGATGACCTGCTGGGGGATGACCTGGCCGGCGTTGCGGACGCTGAGGGTGATCGCCGCGAGTTGGGCTTCGTCGCCCAGGGTCCACGGGATACCGAACCGCTTCCTGACGATCGATGGCAACCCGCCGATGGCGATGGTGCGCATCACGGGGGTCATGATCGCATCGACCTGCGGGGGCCGTCCCGGGCGCTCGATGCCACCGTGGAGCGCGATGTCGACGGCCCGCTCGGCGGTCGGCGTGAGCTCGAGGTCGTTGGCGCAGATGTCGTCGAATCGGCGACGGAAGTCGGGGTACGAGGCGGGCACGGGCCGATCGCTCACGCCGTAACGGCGATACCAGGTGACCGTCTCCTGGTACAGCTGCTCGCGGCGTCGACGGCCGAGACCGCGGTGGTTCCAACGATCGACCGTCTCGAACATCTCCCACGAGAACGTGGCGTGCGCCCACCAGAAGGTCTCGGGTGCGAGAGCGTGGTAACGCTCGCCCTGGGCATCGGTGCCCTTGATGTCGGTGTGATAGTCACGGATCTGCAGCCCGCGGTCGTCGGCATCCGGGGCGAAGATCGTTGCCCAGATCTGCGGCACCGACCGGTAGATCCGATCCCACGGCTCGTCGAAGAACGCGGAGTGCTCCTCGACTCCCCGGCCCAGGTGCGGGTACATCAGCTGGAGGATGCCGGCACTGAGTCCGCTCAGGCTGGATCGCCAGTCGCCAGCGACACGCCAGAGCATCGAACGGGGGCCGAGTGGTGCGCCTGGCGCGGGATGGGACACAACAGCAGTCTATGTCCCACCCCGACAGGGGGCGCAATCAGCCCGTCGAGATCCGACCGGCGTCGATGGTCACCCGTTCGCCGATCACCCCACGACCGATGCCTCGCTGGAGGAGGTCGGCGTCGTCCGAGCGAGCGACAGCACGAGTTCCGACCTCGAGGTCCACGATCGCGACCAGTTCGGTCGGCTCCTGGCCGTCGTGGATCACGGTGTACGACGCGATCGTCGCAGCACCCGACGCCGAGAGCACGACGTCTCGCGTCTCCGTGAGCGCCGCGGCCTCGTCAGCCAGGTCAGCGATGAGCGGTGGCCGACCATCGGGCTCCGCGCTCCAGACACCGAGGCCTGGCTTGGTGAGAAGACCGCTGACGCTCGTAAGGAGGCCGACCCCGCCCTCGGTCCGGAGACGTCGGGCCATGGCGGCGAGCGCTTGGAAGACGAAACTGTTGAACGGGCCGCCGGCGAACGACATGCCCCCGGTGACGGTCGGGGTGCCGTCGAGCGGGAATCCGAGCGCTCGTTGTTGGACTCGGACGGCGACGGGAAAGCAGGAGTAGAGCTCGACGTGGTCGCACTCGGCGAGCGGGTGACCCAGCCGGACCTCCGCTGCCCGCCCGAGCACCTCCATCGCCGGCCAACGGTGGAGGTCGGCCCGCTGCGTCAGCGGGACCATGTGTGAGGATCCGAGCCCGACGAGAGGGAACACCCACCGATCCCTCGGGACGCCGGCACGCTCGGCCGCTTCGACGGTGCAGAACAACAGTGCCGACGCCTGGTCGACCGTCCACTGGGTCACGTGCCATTTCGCGTACGGGAACGACAGCGGACGGTTCGACGGTGAGAACGTGGCCAACTCGTCGACCGTCATCGGGGCCGGGAACGCTGCCTCGTCGTTCGTGCCCGCAACAGCATTGAGACGCTGGTACAGCGTTGCGATGTCGTGCCGAAGCTCGGGCGGGCCCACGCCCTCCGCCGCCGCGAGCGCGTTCTCGATCAGCGCGTACTGGTCGACGGGCGCCCAGAGGCCCGCTTCGAGTTCGGCAGGATCGACGAGGTGGCCGGCCGGGCTCTGATGGATGTCAGGACTGACGTCGCCTTGATCGGTTTCGGCCTCCCCTCCGGAGGCACGGAACGCGTGCACGATCCCCTTGGCGTCGGCCTGGACGCTCTGCGCCCGCATGCGCGCATCGCGCGCCTTGGCTTCGGCGCCGGCCACGATGGCCACGTCGATCGAGCCGGCGAGCAGGGCGGAGAGCGTCTCGTCGATCACCGTCTGCTGCGGGATGCCGACGTCGACGAGGACGGTCGTGGCGGACGGCGCCCCGATGCGTGCCCCGATGATCCGGCCGGGGTCGGCGTAGGACCACGTGCCGCGGGTCACGGCGATGCGGCCGACTTGGCCGAGCAGGTCGGCGGAAGCGTCGGCGCCGGCCTCGAGCGCAGCGCGGACCATCAGTTCGACCGCCTCGGCGTCGTCGTGGCATGTTCCGACTCCGACGAGAACGGGGGTGCGGGGATCGAGCGGTTGGTCGGTCACCGCCAGATCTTGGCGCAGCGGACGGCCGGACTGCGCGATTTCGCCTGGAGACAGTGGGTTCCCACCTCGCTCCGAGCAACCTCCCAGGATCCTGCGCCAACATGACCGCATGCCAACGAAACCACGACGTGTTCTGCTCCTCTCCATCCTCGCGGTGGTTGTCCTGCTGCTCGGTGCCTGTAGCGACAGCGACGACACGAACAGCGCGACCGGTACCGATGACTCGAGCACGACGACGACGGACGACGGGACGTCCGACGACTCCGGACAGGCGGTCGACCCGCCCGCAGACTGTGACGGCGTCGCAGCGTCGTTCTCCACCGATGGCTCGGCCAACCCCGATCTCGCCGACCCGGCGGTGTCCGCGACGTGCGACGGCACCGACGTCGTCGTCAACAGCAACGGCATCCCCGACTACACCTACATCGAGACGTCGCCGGGACAGCCCAACGAGCAGGACCTCGAGTTCCGATTCCCGTCCGAACCGACCATGGCCGACGAGACGACCGACGTCCCGCTGCTCGGATCGATCGCAGTCGCCACGAACGGCGTGCCGATCTACGGGCCCACCGAGGGAACAGGTGGCGACGTGTTGTCCCTCGAGGGCGCGCTGTCCGAATGCGGCAGCCACAACGGCCCGACCGGCTTCCACCTCCATCTCTTCGGCACGAGCGACACCACCGACTGCATGTTCACCCCCGACGAAGTGGCGTCGTCGCCGCAGCTGCTCGGGTACGCGCTCGACGGCTACCCGATCTACACCGGCAACGGCATCTACGAATCCTCCTGGGAGCTCACGGACGAGTCGCTGTTTGCCTCCGACACGTGGTCGGCGCACAGCTATGTCGCGGGCTCCGGCGACCTCGACGAGTGCAACGGCACGACGGACGCCGACGGGAACTACGCCTACTACACGACCGAATCATTTCCCTATGTGCTCGGCTGCTACTCGGGAGTCGTCGACCTCGACGCCTCGGGCGCTGGCGGAGCCGGCGGCGGTCCCGGCGCGCCGTGATGGAGTCCATCGACCGGCGACGGTTCGTGACGCACGGTCTCGCGGCGACGTCAGGCCTCGCCGGTGGTTTCGTCGCTGCGACTGCCGCACGGCCGTCGGACGCCGGCGTCGCTCCGACCGAGGTCGACGTGGGGTTCTGCACCGACATGACCGCGCACCACGTCCAGGCGCTGGCGATCTGCCAGCGCGTGCTCGGTCGCGACACGGGCGACGAGGTGCAAGCAGCTGCGTCCGAGGTCCTGCAGAACCAGGCCATCGAGGTGGGGCAGATGCGAGCATGGTTGGTCGACTGGGGGCGCTCGACCGCCGAGCCCGGCACCGTGATGGCATGGATGCACACCGGCGTCCCGCTCACCGAGATGATGGGCTACGCCTCCGACGACGACCTCACGGCCCTCTCGCAGGTAACCGGGCGCGACCAGGGTCGCTGGTGGCTCCGCCTCATGCGGGCACATCACGAGGGAGGCGTGGCGATGGCCACGGCCGCCGAAGGTCTGGCCAGCGCCGACAAGGTGGTCCGGCTCGCCGGTTGGCAGGCGCAGCAGCAGACGTTCGAGATCGGTCAGTACGACCAGTTGCTCGCCACGAGCTACGCCTGACGACGCAGCGCTGCCGGACTATTCGTCGATGTCGATCTCGGACCGGTCGAGAGGCGTCGACACCACGCGTGCGCACCCGTCGAGGTTGGCGACGATGCGCTTGAGATACCGGGCGAGCATCGCTCGCGGTACACCCCACGACGACGCTCGCTCACTGTCGAGCAGCTCGTTGACACGCTCGTCGTAGACCGACATCATCGCTTCGGCTCGTTCGGTGTAGTCGGCGATGGCGGGCTGGTCTCGGGCCGCGAGCACCTGCACCGCCTCGGCGAAGAGACCGGACACGATGCGGCGATCTTCGTCGAACTCGGCCCGATCCTCGGCAGTGATACGCACACCGCGGTCTGCGAGGTCGAAGATGTTCTTGCACTGATCGCCGACGCGCTCGAGCTTCTTCACGACGAGCAGGCTGGTCAGCACGACGCCGATGTCGGTGCCACCGCGAACCGCCGCATGGACGACGAGCTCGCGGCGGACGTCCTCCTCGAGTTGGTTCACGATCCGGTCGGTCGAGCGAACGTCCTCCCCGATGGCGACGATGTCCGACGACGCGACCAATGCGCCCGTCGCGAGGTCGAACGCGTGGCGGCATGCACCGAGCATCTCGGTGACCTGACGATCGATCGTGTCGAAGACACCATCGTCACCACGGAAGAAGCTGAGAACCATGACAGATCACCTCAAGAGGATGACCCCGAGAGCCGGGATCAGGATGAACACGACCACGATGTACGCGATGACTGCCGAGGCGCGTTTTGCCGCGATCTCGCCAGTCCGCGTCGCCAGCCGGATCGGCAGCGATCGCATGAACGGGACGGGATAGAAGAGGAGGATCCCGGCGATGTTGAAGAGCGTGTGCACCAGCGCAACGGTCAGCGCCTCGGGCCGATCGGTCGCGAGCGATGCCAGGAGCGCAGTGATCGTCGTGCCGACGTTGGCCCCCAACGTGACCGGGTAGATGTTGGCGAGGGTCACGACACCGGACGCTGCCAATGGGATCATCACCGATGTCGTGATGCTCGACGACTGCACAGCAACGGTGATGATGAGACCGAGCACCATCGCCGTGACGCCTCCACCGCGACCGAGGAAGGCGTTGATGGACGCCTCGACCCGGTCGGCCACGAGCGCCCGCATGTTCTTCGTGATGAACGCCAGCGCGAGGAAGATGAACCCCAGCCCGGTGACGATGAGCATGCCGCCGAGCAGGTTGCCGGACAGACCGAGGGACTCCCATCCCGACTCGACCCAGGAAGCGGGATCCTTCACGGCCTGCTTGATCGGGCTCTCGAACGTGGCGCCACTGCCGCCGAGAAACACGTCGGTCAGCGCCTCAGCAGACTTCGACAAGACTCCGGTCGCCAACTCGAGCGGGAGGAGGATCGAGACGGCGAGCAGGTTGAAGTAGTCGTGGACGGTCGCCGCTGCGAACGCTCCCCTGAACTCGTTGCTCCGCCGAACGTGTCCGAGGGACGCGAGGGTGTTGGTGACCGTCGTGCCGATGTTGGCACCCATGATCATGGGCACTGCGGCGTCGACGCCCAGCAGTCCGGTTCCCACCAGCCCGACGATGGTCGACGTCGTCACCGACGACGACTGTGCGAGAACCGTCGCGAGGATTCCGACGCACAATCCAGCGACCGGATTCGTGACGCTCGAGAACAACTCCTCCTGGATGTCACTTCCGAGCGAGTTGATCCCGCCCTCGAGGAGCGAGATGCCGATCAGGAAGAAATAGAGGAGGCCGACGACGACGACGCCGCGGGCAAGCGCTGGGATGGCACCGGAATCGGCTTCCGTCGGTTCGGTCTGGGCCACGGGAACCGAGTCTGGCCGATGGACCGGAGCGGAACGCGAATGGACTGACGGATGGACGTGCGGTCCCTCACATGCGACGCGCGGCGCCGCGAGCGAGGATGCCCTGGTACATGCCTGGCGGCAGCTTCGACAACAGTGAGATCGCCCATGCATCGGGCCCGATCAGCAGTCGGCGCTTGTCCTTCTCGACTGCCCGGACGATGGCCTTCGCCGCTCGTGCAGGCGTCGTGATGAACAGCTTCTCCATCTCTGCGGTCGCATCTTCGGTGTCCTGGCCGATGTCGGTGACGCTCGCGTCCATGCGCGCGTTCTTGGCGATGTTGGTCTTGATTCCACCGGGGTGCACGGTGGTCGCGGAGACGCCGCACTTCTCGATGTCGAGTTCGACTCGGAGTGCCTCGGTGAACCCGCGTACGGCGAACTTGGCCGCGTTGTACGCCGACTGGGACGGGATACCCATCAGACCGAAGACGCTCGAGATGTTGACGACGTGCCCCTCGCCCGCTGCCTTGAGGTGTGGCAGGAACGCCTTCGTGCCAGCGACGACGCCCTGGAAGTTGATGCCGATGAGCCAGTCGAAGTCCTCGTACGACATGCCGTCGACCGTGGCGCCGAGCGCCACGCCGGCGTTGTTGACGATCAGGTTGACCTTGCCGTGGTCCTCGACCACCTGGTCGGCCCACGCATGCATGGCGTCGCGGTCGGCGACGTCGAGCGTCTGCGACGTGATGGTGACGCCCTGGCCGGCCATCTTGGCGAGATCGACCGTCTCGGCCAATCCCACCTCGTCCACGTCGGAGATCGCGAGGTGGGCACCGCTCTTTGCCAAGAGGATCGCCAACTCGCGACCGATGCCTGATGCTGCGCCCGTGACTGCGGCGACTCGTCCCTGGAGCTCCATGCCGTCCAGTCTCGCCCCCACCGTCAGCCAGATGCCAGACGAACGGGACGAATCGGGCGGGTGCCCGTCGAGATGTCAGACGTCGGGGTCGAGCCGCCAGTCGTGGCCAGGCTCGAGTTGGTACGGCTTCGAGATCGGCTGGTCGAGCGTGAGGGCGAGAGCCTCCGGCCCGTACAGGTCATCGATCCGCTTCGCCGCGGCGTCGAGGGCGCTGGCCAACGGCCCGTCGAGCAGCGACCCCAGCATCGCCGGCAGGCTGTCGGCGTTCTCGAGCGGCCAGCTGTGCCCGGCACGCTCGACCCGGATCATGGTTCCGTTGGCAGCACGGGCGGCGTCGCGAGCGAACGGATACCAGATCGTGAGATCGCGGTCACCGTGCATGACGACCACGGGCACCTCGTGTTCGGCGAGGGTGCGGAGCATGCCGTCGGAACCCTGATCAGTGGTCGTGGCGTAGAGCGCGCCGGGCATCGACGGCAACGCCCGCACTCGGTCGGCGAGCGACGGTGCTGCGAGCCGGGCGATCGACCCCATCTGCTTGCGTCCCCGCACTGCGCTCGTGAGCGTGTCGGTGACGAGCAGACCGACCCCGAGCGGAAAGAGACCGGGCACGACTCGTGCCAGCGACGTGAGCTTGTCCCAGCCGCGACCGATGGCGGCGTTGATCGGGATCACGGCGATGGCTCGTTCTGGTCGACGCGAGGCGAGGTCGACGACGACACGGCCGCCCATCGAGTGACCCATGTACACCGCGCGTTCGATGCCGAGATGGTCGAGCACCCGTTCGTGGAGTTCGATGTAGTTGGCCCAGTCCCAACCACGCCGACCGAGACCGTCGGTCCGACCGTGCCCGGCACTGTCGACGGCGATGACGCGGAAGCCCATGCCCGCGAGGCGGCGGAGTGTGCGGGCGTAGAGCATCCCCTCGGCGATGATGCCGTGCACCATCACCAGTGGCACGCCCTCGCCGCAGATCGACAGGCCCACGCGATGCCCGTCGTCGAGACGGATCGTGCGCCGCTTGAGCCGCGGTGGCTTCGAAGTCGTCTCGGCCGCGATCGCTTCCATGTCAGCCCTGATCCCCATGTCACGAACGTACCGATATCGGCATGCGCCGGAGGCGATACGGTCAGGCGCCATGCCCATCGGCACGCCACTGCGCTCTCGACTCGACCCCCGGTCCGACGACTACCAGGACAACCTGCGCGCCATGGAGGCGCTGTGGGCTGAGGTCGCCGCTGAGCTGGCGACGGTCCCGACCGTCGGCGGCCAGCGCTACGTCGACCGGCATCGCAAGCGCGGGAAGATGCTGGTCCGCGAACGGGTCGAGGCGCTCGTCGACCCGGACACGCCGTTCCTCGAACTGTCGCCGCTCGCCGGTTGGGGAACCCAGGACGCCGTTGGCGTCGGGATCGTGACCGGCCTCGGCGTCGTGAACGGCGTCGAGTGCGCCATCTGGGGCTCCGACATGACCTACAAGGGCGGGTCGTCGAACCCGACGTCCTGGTTCAAGATCGAGCGGCTGCTCGACGTGGCCCGCCGGAACCGACTCCCGCTCATCGCCCTCAACGAATCGGCCGGCGCCGACCTCCCCCGACAAGCCGACCTCTTCGTCAACGCTGGCAGCCAGTTCAAACTCCTCACCCAACTCTCGAAGCTCGGTATCCCGACGATCACGGTCGCGTTCGGCCCGAACACCGCTGGCGGCGCCTACGTACCCGGGATGAGCGACTACACGGTCTTCGTGAAGGAGCAGGGCACGGCGTATCTGGGCGGACCTCCGCTGGTGAAGATGGCGATCGACGAGATCGTCGACGAAGAGACGCTCGGTGGTGCCGAGATGCATTCGCGGATCAGCGGCCTCTCCGACCACATGGCCATCGACGAACTCGACGCCATCCGCAAGGTGCGCGAGATCATCGCTCACCTCGGCTGGCGCAAGCTCGGCCCCGGACCCACGGAACCCGACGACGAGCCCCTGTACGACCCGGCCGAGCTCATGGGTTGCGCCTCGGCCGACGTGCGCATCCCGTTCGACATCCGCGAAGTCCAGGCGAGGCTCCTCGACGGCAGCCGCTTCGAGGAGTTCAAGCCGCTCTATGGCGACAAGCTCGTCTGCGGCTGGGGATCGATCCACGGGTTCCCTGTCGGCGTGCTCGGCAACAACGGGATCCTGTTCTCGGACGAGGCCCGCAAGGGCGCCCAGTTCGTGCAGCTCTGCAACCGCACCGCCACGCCGCTGCTCTTCCTGCACAACATCACCGGCTTCATGGTCGGCTCGAAGGCCGAGCAGGAAGGCATCATCCGAAACGGCGCCAAGCTCATCAACGCGGTGTCCAACTCGACGGTCCCCCACCTCAACCTGATGGTCGGAGCGAGCTACGGAGCCGGGAACTACGGCATGGCGGGACGGGCCTATGACCCACGGTTGGTGTTCTCGTGGCCCAACCATCGCATCGCGGTGATGGGTCCCAAGCAGTTGGCCGGCGTGATGGACATCGTTGCTCGCAACGCGGCCGCTGGCCGCGGCATCGAGATCGACGACGAGATGGAGGCGCAACTCCAAGCGCAGTCCCAGGCGCTCGAGGACCAGATCGAGGAGGAGTCCACTGCGCTGTACTCCACTGGCCGTGTGTGGGACGACGGAATCATCCATCCCGCCGACAGCCGCACCGTGCTCGGCATGGCGCTCTCGGCCATCCACAGCAACGTCATCGAAGGCGCCACCGAGTACGGCGTGTGGAGGCACTAGCGATGAACCGTCTCCTCATCGCCAACCGCGGCGAGATCGCAGTTCGCATCGCTCGCACCGCTCATCGACTCGGCATCGACACCGTCGGTGTCTACTCCGACTCCGATGCCACTGCGCTGCACGTGGACTCGGTCGACCTCGCCGTCTCGCTGGGTGGCACCACTGCCGCGACGTCGTATCTCCGGGCTGACGCGGTGCTGCAGGCAGCGCTCGACACCGGGTGCGACGCGGTCCACCCCGGCTATGGGTTCCTGGCCGAGAACGCAGACTTCGCCCAGCAGGTCATCGACGCCGGGCTGTCGTGGGTCGGCCCCACGCCCGAACAGATCCGGCTCCTGGGCGACAAGGTCGCGGCCAAACAGGCCGCCATCGCTGCCGGTGTTCCGACGACCGAGATCATCGAGGTCAGCGGTACCGACGTCCCGTCGGACGTCGCGATGCCGGCGTTGGTCAAGGCCGCAGCCGGTGGTGGTGGACGGGGCATGCGCATCGTCCGCTCGGCCGACGACCTGGCCGAGGCAGTGGCTTCGGCGTCGCGCGAAGCCGAGTCGGCGTTCGGCGACGGGACGGTCTTCATCGAGCCGTATCTCGAACGCGGTCGCCACGTCGAAGTCCAGATCCTCGGCGACGCGCACGGCAACATCATCCACCTCGGCGAGCGGGAATGCTCGATCCAGCGTCGCAACCAGAAGGTCGTCGAAGAGTCACCCTCGGCCGGCATCAACCCTGAACAACGACAAGCCCTGTGCGACGGCGCACTCGCGCTGGCCCGACACGTCGGGTACGAGAATGCCGGCACGGTCGAGTTCCTGGTGGGAGCCGATGGAACCGTCACGTTCCTCGAGGTCAACACGCGCCTCCAGGTGGAGCATCCCGTCACCGAAGCCGTGACCGGACTCGACCTCGTCGAACTCCAACTGCGTGTCGCCGACGGCGACGTGTTGCCCCTCACCCAGGACGACGTCGAGTTCGATGGTCATGCGATCGAGGTCCGTGTCGTGGCCGAGGATCCTGCCAGCGGCTGGTTGCCGTCGACGGGCACCCTCGCCCAGTTCGAGATCTCCGAAGAGGTGCGGGTCGACACGGGCGTGCGCACCGGCACCGCGGTGACGACGGACTACGACTCGCTCCTGGCCAAGGTCATCTCCCACGCACCCAGTCGTACCGACGCCGCTCGACGTCTCGCTCGTGCGCTCCGCTCGTCGTGGATCGCCGGCGTCGACACCGACACCGCCGCGCTCGTCGCCATCCTCGGCAACGACGACTTCCTTGCCGCAGAGACCCCGACGTCGTTCCTCGACGAGCATCCCGACCTCGTGGCCAACGAGGGAGCGAGCGGCGACGACCGACTCGCCCTTCTGCTCGGCGCGGTCTTCGCGAGTGAACACGCGTCGCGGACGTCCGACCGGGCGACGCCGTTTGCGCCGTCGGGCTGGCGGAATCTGCGGATTCATGGTCAGCGCCAGATCTGGCATTCGGGCGACGCGGTCGAACATCTCGAATACCAAATGCACGGTCGCAACGCTGCCGAGGTCCACGTCGGTCCGTGGCCCACGGCCACCGACGACGGCTCGCTCACCGACGACGATCGCCGCGTCGTCCAGATCCGCTTGTTCGATCGCTCCGATGACGGCCAGATCGTCGAGTTGGACGGTGTCCGGCATCGCATCGACGTGATCCACGCCGACGACACCGTTCACACGCGGAGCAGTCAAGGGTCGGCGTCCTGGACCCTCGAACCGCGCTTCGTCGACCACGACCTCGTCGACGCCGGCGGCGGCCCCACCAGTCCGCTCCCCGGCACAGTGCTGTCGGTCCACGTCGCCGCGGGCGACACGGTGGCCGACGGCGACGTACTCGTCGTGGTCGAGGCCATGAAGATGGAGCACAAGATCTGCGCCGTCGGCGACGCCACCGTCACCGAGGTCCTCTTCGCCGCCGGCGACCGGGTCGACCAGGGCAGCCTGCTCGTCCGCCTCGAGACCGCAGACTGAACCGTGGACCGGCCAGCCTCCGGGCCGATCCGGATCGCCAACTGTTCGGGGTTCTTCGGCGATCGCCCCAGCGGCGCGCTCGAGATGGTCGAGGGTGGTCCCATCGACGTGCTGACCGGCGACTGGCTGGCCGAGCTCACCATGTTGATCCTCAGCCGGATCCAGGCCCGGCACCCCGGGAAGGGCTTCGCCCGGACGTTCGTCGACCAGACCGAGCAGGTCATGGGAACGTGCCTCGATCGAGGGATCAAGATCGTCTCGAACGCCGGCGGCCTCGATCCACGGGGATGCGCAGAGGCAGTCGCCGAGGTCGCCGACCGTCTCGGACTCGCACCCACCATCGCCTACGTCGACGGCGACGACCTCCTCCCCCGCCTCCCCGACCTCCTCGCCACCCCGACTCCTGCCCTCCACCCCTTCCCCGACCACCCCACGAACCCGATTCTGGTCACCACATCGGCGGCGGAGACCGCCGATGTGGTGACCAGAACGATGGGGGTGGGGTGGGATCCGTCGGCGTTCGTGACCGCGAACGCGTATCTGGGGTGCTTCGGGATCGTCGATGCCCTCGAGCGTGGTGCCGACATCGTCATCACCGGTCGGGTCACCGACGCTGCGGTCACCTGCGGACCGGCCGCGTGGCACCACGGCTGGCAGCGAGACGACTTCGACGAGTTGGCTGGCGGTGTCGTTGCTGGCCATGTGATCGAGTGCAGCGCGCAGGCCACCGGCGGCAACTACTCGTTCTTCCACGAGATCGACGGCATCGACGAGCTCCCTCGCCTCGGTTTCCCGTGGGCCGACGTCGCCGCTGACGGGTCGTCGGTGATCGGCAAGCACGACGGGACGGGCGGCGCGGTCACCGTCGGGACGGTCACGTCGCAGTTGCTCTACGAGATCGGCGGGCCGGAGTACCTCGGCCCCGACGTCACAGCCAGATTCGACACCATCGACATCGAGCAACTGGCGCCCGATCGCGTGCGTCTCAGCGGCATCCGTGGCCAGGCACCTCCAGCGACGCTCAAGGTCGCGATGAACAAGATGGGTGGCTACCGCAACTCGTTCACTGTCGCGCTCACCGGACTCGACATCGAGGCGAAGGCCTCGTTCGCCGAGGCGGGGTTCTGGGACGCCTGTCCCTACGGCCCCGACGACTTCGAATCGATCACGAGCGACGTGATCCGCACCGACAAGGACGACCCGTCGACCCAGGAGGAGGCCACGGCCATCTGGCGGGTCACGGTCAAGGACAGCGATGAACGAAAGGTCGGCCGGGCGTTCAACGACGCCATGGTCCACACAGTCCTCTCGGGCATCCCCGGCATGTACGGGCTCGGCGGCGGACCGTCGGCCGCATCACCGTTCGGCGTGTACGAGCCCGCGATCGTGGCCTCGGACCTGGTGCCGCAGCAGGTGCACCTGCTCGGAGGGGAGACCCGTCAGATCGAGTCCGTCGCGCCGACCGGACCGGCGATCAGCATCGACACCGCCGATCCGCTGGCACCGCCAGGAGGGCCGACCATCCGTGCCGAGTTCGGACGGGTGATCGGGACACGCTCGGGCGACAAGGGCGGCAATGCGAACCTCGGCGTGTTCGCCCGCTCCGACGACGGCTGGGCATGGATCGACGACACGTTGACCGTCGAACGGTTGCGCGAACTCCTCCCCGAGACCGCGGACCTGCCCATCGTCCGCCACCGTTTCCCGAAGCTGCGTTCCCTCAACTTCGTCATCCACGGCCTGCTCCAGGAGGGCGTGGCGGCGTCGACGCGGCAGGACGCGCAGGCCAAGGCGTTGGGCGAGTGGCTGCGAGCACGCGTCGTCGACGTGCCCGCCTCGTTGCTCAGCTGAGGGGCTGAGCTGAAGGGACTCAGCTGACGACGAGGTCGGCGACCATGCCTGCTGCCTTGTGTCCGGGGATGTCACAGAACAGCGAGTAGGTACCCGGCTCGAGATCGACCGCGGCCTGATCGACGTCGCCCTTCTTGTTGACGTCGAGCTCGAACCCGTCGACGCCTTCGATCACGAGGGTGTGACGGATGTTGCCGACGTTCTCGTAGACGAACCCGACCCGTCCGGCACCGGTCGCGTAGGTGCCCTCGGGAAAGCTGATGTCCCGGGCGAGCACCTCGACGGTGG
>JBBSLH010000011.1:0-29414 GCA_038255425.1 Acidimicrobiales bacterium | reverse complement strand
GACCGGACGAGTCCGCCGGCGCTTCTACCGCGCCGGTGGCGCCACTCGATCCGCCACCGAGATCGTCGCCACCTCCGTCGCTCGCCGAGGGTCCACGAAGCGGGCGCGGATGGCCCTGTCGGCGGCGCTCGATCAATTGGACGCCTGATCGATCGTGCACGTGGACGGACACAGCTCCGTTCCGACAAGATGGCCCATCCCCGACGTGACGATCCCACTGGAGTCCCGACAGATGCACAGCGAGCAGTTCGACAAGGTCAAGAGCGGGCAGGGCTTCATCGCCGCCCTGGACCAGAGCGGCGGCAGCACGCCGAAAGCGCTGGCGGCGTACGGCGTGGGCGACGACGCCTATTCGAACGACGCAGAGATGTTCGACCGGATCCACGAGATGCGGAGTCGGATCATGACCAGCAGCGCCTTCACTGGTGAACGGGTCCTCGGGGCGATCCTTTTCGAGATGACCATGGACCGTGACGTCGAGGGCAAGACGAGCGCGGCCTATCTGTGGGACGTCAAGAACGTCGTCCCGTTCCTGAAGGTCGACAAGGGTCTGGCCGACGAGAGCGATGGCGTCCAGGTGATGAAGCCGATGCCCGACCTCGACGTTCTGCTCGACCGAGCGGTCGACAAAGGGATCTTCGGCACCAAGATGCGTTCCGTGGTCAAGGTCGCGAACCAGGCTGGCGTGGACGCGGTGCTCGACCAGCAGTTCGCGGTCGGCTCCCAGATCATCGCCAAGGGTCTGGTGCCGATCCTCGAGCCCGAGGTGGACATCCACAGTCCCGCGAAGGCCGAAGCAGAAGCACTGCTCCACGACGGCATCATGGACCGGCTGGACGGCCTCGGCGCCGACGACCACCTCATGTTGAAGCTCACGCTGCCGGAACAGGACAACCTGTACGCCGATACCGCCGCGCACCCCAACGTCGTGACGGTGGTCGCCCTCAGCGGTGGCTACGAGCGCGCGGAGGCGAACGACCGCCTGTCCCGGAACAGTGGGATGATCGCCAGCTTCTCGCGTGCGCTCACCCAGGACCTCCGCGCACAACAGAGCGAGGCCGAGTTCGACGCTGCACTCGACGAGGCGATCGAGTCGATCTATCGGGCGTCCATCAGCTGAGCGGACCGTCGGTGTCGCCGCGGTAGATCCGACGGATCACGTCCTCGAGATCGGGCGGCTCGAGCGACAGATCCCGGACCTCGACGGCCCGGAGCACGCGAGCCACCATCTCGGGCGCTCCGACCGCACCGGTCGAGAAAGTCAGCCACCGGCGATGCCCCTCGGCTCGTTCGGTCACCGCGCCCTCGACCTCGAGCGGAACATCGAGCGCCAGATCGACCACGAGACGACGCTCGTCGCCGAAGCGTTCCCTCAGCGCGTCGACGGTGCCATCGGAGATGATCCGTCCGTTGTCGATGATGAGCAGTCGTCGACAGAGTCGGACGATGTCGTCGGTGTCGTGTGTCGTCAACACGATGGTCGTGCCCTCGTCGCGATTCCGGGTCTCGAGGAAGTCGCGGACTGCGGCCTTGGCCTCGACGTCGAGGCCGATGGTCGGTTCGTCGAGGAACAGGACCTCGGGGCGGGGGAGCACCGCTGCGGCCAACTCGGCGCGCATCCGCTGCCCGAGCGACAGGCTCCTCACCGGTCGGTCCAGGAAGGTCCCCAGCCCGAGGGTGTCGACCAGCACCGCCAGGTCGCGGCGATGGTCGGTTGGCCCCGTTCGGTAGAGACGGTGGACGAGGTCGAACGAGTCGGCCAGGGGCAGGTCCCACCACAGTTGCGTTCGCTGGCCGAACACGACGCCAGTGCGCTGGTTGAGGCGCCGACGGTCCTTCCACGGAACGAGACCGGCAACCGTCGCCGTGCCGGCGGTCGGAACGAGTACGCCGGTCAGCATCTTGACGGTGGTCGACTTCCCGGCCCCGTTCGGGCCGGCGTAACCGACGAATGCACCGGCCTCGATCTCGAAGCTCACGTCGTGGACCGCGTCGAGCGCCTGGGACCGCCTCCCGAAGGTCTTCGAGAGATTGTCGACCCGGATCATGCGCCGACCCCCGTGTATCGACGGAGCCCCGCCCGCCACGAGACTGCGGCGAACGCGCAGAATGCGGCCACGAGCACGGGGACCAGGGGGAGCATCCACCGACCGGCGCCGGACGGCCCGTCCCGGCCCAGGATCCAGAGCGTGGGGAGGTAGACGCTGACGCCGACGGGGACCGCCCACACGAACACCGCGCGTAGCGCACCGGCGTAGATCTGCAGTGGCCAGCCAGCCATGGTCGCCCCTCCGTAGGTGAACGCGTTGAGCACCTCGGTGCCCTCGATGGTGAACATCGTGATGGCCGCGCCGATCGTCAAGATCGCTGCGACCGTGACACCCATCGCCGCCGTTGCGAGGACCATGAGAGCGATCGCTGCGGGTGTGATCGGGGCGCCGCTCGTGGCGAGGGCGACGAGGGCGATGACGCCACCGGCGACGACACGACCGATGTGGCGGATCTGGATGTCGGTCGAGACCACGAAGATCAGTGGGGAGATGGGTCGGGTGAGGACCTGGTCGAACCGTCCGTCGCGGAGCAGTTGGGAGAATGTCGGCGGCTCCAGCGGATCGGCGACGAGCATGCCGACCCCCAGCCCGGCGTCGGCCAGGCCGAACAGCAGGAGTACTTCGGATGCAGTCCACCCGCCGATGCCGCCGAAGCGGTCGAGGAGGATGAGCGCGCCGACGGCCTCGGAGATCACGAGCATTCCTGCGCCCAGGGTCTGCAGCAGACCCAGTCGACCGGTGGCCGAGAACGACCGAGCCGTCGCCCCGACGAGATGCGGGACGATCCCACCCATCCGTCCAGTGGTGTCAGCCACCGAAGACCACCATCCGTCGGGTCGCACGATCGAGGACCCATTGACACACGCCGATGAAGATCCCGATCCACAGCACCTGCACGGCGATCGCAGCCCAGACATCTCGTCCGCCGGCCACGGCCACCGGCGACCGCAGGAGTGCAGCCAGTGGACCGAACGTCGCGAAGACCCGGAGCGCTCCCGGAAAGAACTCGGCCGGGATGACGAATCCCGACAGGAGGTACACCGGCCCGAACACGAGCGAGTGAATCCCCCGGAAGTCCGGCGACCAGAACGCGACCGATCCGAGCAGGAAGCGCAGGCACACCGCCGAGAATGCGGCGAGCGTCAGGCTCACGAGGAGCAACGTGATGCCCCCTAGGCTCGTCGGCAGGCGGGGATCGAACGCCATGGCGGCGAAGGCCAGAGGGATCGGTGCTCGGAAGAGGAGCAACGATGCGGTTCGGCCCGAGTCGTAGGCCAGATGGCGTCCCAGCACCGAACCCGGCCGGATCAGCTCGGCCGTCCACTCTCCCGATCGGATCCGCGTGGGCAGTTCCCGCAGCCACGGCGACCAGGTCACTGCGAAGACCGCCTGAAGGATCCACACGTAGGTGACCGCGTCGGCCAGGTCGAGGCCCGCGACCTCGTCTCGTTCGCGGTAGACGGCGAGGAAGACGGCGGTACGGACGAGCCCGAAGAACGTGTTCGTGAGCAGTCCCGACACCATCGCGAACCGATAGGACGTCTGGTGGCGGAGCCCCGCACTGAACAACGCCCACGTCGCACCCACGATCATCGGAGAGTAGTGAGCGGCCGCTGCCCTGGGCGCAGCTAGGTTGACCAGCGAAGGCAATCCAGCGAAGGCAATGACGTCTCACCAGGGGGAAACCGTGAGCGACACGGTCCAGGACCAGTCCGCAGCCGGACAGCCGGCCGAGTCGATCGACCGGGTGATCATCCGTTTCGCCGGTGACTCCGGCGATGGCATGCAGCTCACGGGTGATCGATTCACCAGCGCCTCGGCGATGTTCGGCAACGACCTCGCGACCCTTCCGGACTTCCCGGCCGAGATCCGGGCCCCGGCGGGCACCATCGCCGGCGTCTCGGCGTTCCAGGTGCACATCTCCGATCACGACATCACGACGCCGGGCGACGAGCCGAACGTGTTGGTGGCCATGAACCCGGCGGCGCTCAACAGCGACCTGCACCGGGTGGAGCGCGGCGGCTCGGTCATCATCAACACCGACGCGTTCACCGAGCGCAACATCACGAAGGCCGGCTACGAGACCGACCCCCTCCACGACGGCACCCTCGACGGCTACAAGGTCTACGAGATCCCGATGACCGACCTGACGAAGAAGTCGGTCGAACACCTCGGCGTGAGGCCTCGCGACGCCGAACGGTCGAAGAACTTCTTTGCGCTGGGACTGGTGTCGTGGATGTACACCCGTCCCGCCGAGCCCACGCTCGAGTGGATCAAGACCAAGTTCGCCAAGTCGCCGCACGTGGTCGATGCGAACACGGCGGCATTCAAGGCCGGGCATGCATTCGGTGAGACAGCCGAACTGTTCGACCATCCGTACGAGATCAAGCCGGCGACGCACGAGCCGGGCACCTACACGAACATCACCGGGAACGTGGCACTCGCCTGGGGGCTGGTCGCGGCCTCGCAGCTCGCTGACATGCCGCTGTTCCTCGGCAGCTACCCGATCACGCCCGCGTCCGACATCCTCCACGAGTTGTCCCGGCACAAGAACTTCGGCGTGCGGACCATGCAGGCCGAGGACGAGATCGCCGGCGTGGGTGCAGCCCTCGGAGCGGCGTTCGGCGGCCACCTGGCGATCACCACCACCTCCGGTCCCGGCGTCGCCCTCAAGGGCGAGACCATCGGCCTGGCGGTCAGTCTCGAGCTCCCGCTGGTCGTGGTCGACATCCAGCGTGGCGGCCCGTCGACCGGTCTGCCGACCAAGACCGAGGCGTCCGATCTGTTGATGGCGTTGTACGGACGCCACGGCGAGTCGCCGATGCCGATCGTGGCGGCGTCGACGCCTGCCGGATGCTTCGACGACGCCATCGAGGCGTGTCGCATCGCGCTCAAGTACCGGACGCCCGTGTTCCTGCTGTCCGACGGCTATCTCGCCAACGGGGCCGAGCCGTGGAAGCTGCCCGACGTCGACTCGCTCCCGGACATCTCCACACAGTTCGCCACGGAACCGAACGGTGAGAACCCCCGTGGCGAACCGGTCCACCATCCCTACGTCCGCGACCCCGAGACGATGGCGCGCTCGTGGGCGCTTCCGGGCACGCCGGGTCTCGAACACCGAGTCGGCGGACTCGAGAAGGAGGACGGCTCCGGAAACGTGAGCTACAGCCCCCAGAACCACGAGAAGATGACGCACCTCCGGCAGGCGAAGATCGACGCCATCGCCCGCGACATCCCCGAAGCGGTCCTCGAAGGCGATCGTGACGCCGATCTCGTCGTGGTCGGCTGGGGGAGCACGTGGGGTGCGATCTCCGGTGGCATCGATCGAGTGCGAGCGAAGGGGAAGAAGGTGGCCCGGATCCATCTGCGACACCTCAACCCGTTGCCACCGAACCTGGGAGCACTGCTCTCGGACTTCGACAAGTTCCTGGTTCCCGAGATGAACCTCGGCCAACTCTCGAAGGTCCTGCGCGCCGAGTTCCTCGTCGACGCCAAGTCGACGAGCAAGGTCCGCGGACTGCCGTTCACCGCCAGCGAGATCGAAGTCGCCATCCTCGACCACATGGAGGACGCTCGATGAGTACCCCGACGCGAGATGTTCCGGAGACCACCCGCAAGGACTGGATGTCCGACCAGGAGGTCCGGTGGTGCCCTGGTTGTGGCGACTACTCGATCCTCGCGGCCATCCAACTCGCACTCCCCGACATGGGACTCCGGCGGGAGGAGGTCGCATTCGTCTCGGGCATCGGCTGTGCGGCCCGGTTCCCGTATTACATGAACACCTACGGCATGCACTCGATCCACGGCCGTGCGCCTGCGATCGCCACCGGCCTCGCGATGGCACGCCCCGACCTCCACGTCTTCGTGGTGTCCGGCGACGGCGATGCGCTGTCGATCGGCGGCAACCACCTGATCCATGCGCTTCGGCGCAACATCAACATCACGATCCTGTTGTTCAACAACCAGATCTACGGACTCACGAAGGGCCAGTACTCGCCGACCTCCGAAGTCGGCAAGGTCACCAAGTCCACGCCGTTCGGATCGATCGACCGACCGTTCAATCCGGTCTCCGTCGCCCTCGGGGCCGAAGCGACGTTCGTGGCCAGGACGCACGACATGGACCGCGCGCACATGATCGAGATGTTCCAGCGGGCGCATGCCCACAAGGGCGCGTCGATCATCGAGATCTACCAGAACTGCAACGTGTTCAACGACGGCGCCTTCGGCCAGATCACCGCCAAGGACTCCCGCGACGCGATGCTCGTGCCGTTGCTCCACGGCGAGCCGATCCGGTTCGGGAACGAGCGGGAGCGCGGCGTGGTGCTCGACGGCGGCGGTCTCCGGATTGCCGAGGTGGCCGACGTCGGAGAGGACGCGCTGCTCGTCCACGACGAGGCCCGACAAGACCCGTCGATCGCGTTCATGCTCTCGCGACTCGCGCAGGGTCCGTACGAACCGACACCGGTCGGCGTGTTCCGAGCGGTCGAGCGTCCGGAGTACGGCGAGGGCGTCAACCAGCAGCTGGCGGCCGCGCAGGACGACAAGGGTCCCGGCGACCTCCACTCGTTGCTCCGGTCCGGCGCCACCTGGGACATCGAGTAGCGCGCCGACGTGGACCTCCGAATCTTCACCGAGCCCCAGCAGGGCGCCGACTACGAGACGCTCCTGGCCGCTGCGCAAGCGACAGAACAGGCAGGATTCTCGGCCTTCTTCCGCTCGGACCACTACCTCAAGATGGGCGACGGTTCTGGTGCTCCGGGACCGACCGACGCGTGGATCACGCTCGGAGCGCTGGCCCGCGAGACGCAGTCGATCCGACTCGGCACCCTCGTGACAGCCGCCACCTTCCGGTTGCCCGGTCCATTGGCGATCAGCGTCGCCCAGGTCGATCAGATGTCCGGTGGACGGATCGATCTCGGCATCGGGACGGGCTGGTACGACGACGAGCACACCGCCTACGGCATCCCGTTCCCGGCGGTGGCCGAGCGCTTCGAGATCCTCGAGGAGCAGCTCGAGATCATGACCGGGCTGTGGCGAACACCGGTGGACGAGACCTTCTCGTTCGCCGGATCGCACTACCAGGTGGCCGATTCTCCGGCTTTGCCCAAGCCCCAGCAGGACGGCGGACCTCCGATCATCATCGGCGGAGGAGGGCAGAAGAAGACACCTCGCCTGGCTGCGAAGTTCGCCGCCGAGTTCAACCTCCCGTTCTCGCCGAAGGACTTCTTCGTCCACCAGATCGGTGTCGTCGCTGATGCCTGCCGCGCCATCGATCGCGATCCGGACGAGCTGACGTACTCGGCAGCGCTCGTCGCCTGCGTGGGCGCCGACGACGCCGAGATCGCTCGGCGAGCGGCCTCGATCGGACGTGAGGTCGACGAGCTACGTGAGAACGGCCTGTGCGGGACGCCAGCGCAGGCCATCACCCGCCTCGAGGAATGGCGCGACGCCGGCGCCGAACGCGTGTATCTCCAGATCCTCGACCTCGATGACCTGGACCACATCGCATTCATCGGCGCCGAGGTCCGACCCCACCTCTGATTTCTCGGTCTATTCGAGGGAACGAAAGACGATGCCCGTCGCCGGCTTGGGGGCGAAGAACGTCGTCTTCGGGGGCATGCGGTCGCCCCCGTGGGCGATGGCCTGGATCTGGGGCACCGTGGCCGGTCGCATGAGGACCGCTGCCTGCGCGTCGCTGGCGGCGACGGCCTCGACGACATTGGCGACACCGTGCTGGTAGTGGATGTCGTGCGGAGGCAGGTCGGCGAGGGCCTCGACGAGTCGAACAGTGTCGAGTTCGACCTCGGGGCCGAAGGCGCCGTCTCGGGGCACGCAGACGAAGGTTCCCTCGGGGGTGACGAGTCCGAGTCCGCCAGCCGCGACCAGCTGGTCGACCGCATCGGGTCCGAACGCATCCCGAGGCGAGACCTCGAACTTGTCGTCGAGTAGCGCCGGGAGATCGGTGCCGTCGGGGAAGTCGCTCAGGAGGCGGTGGATCGGTTGGACAGTGAGCTCGTCCTCCACCAGCTCGACCACGTAACACATGGTGAGGTCGGCGGGCGTTCCCGGCCCGTCGGAGACCCGCCGCTCGTCGCGGTACTGCAGTGAGGTCTCGTAGCGGTGGTGGCCATCGGCGATGACGATGGGGGAGCCGAGGACGAGCGCGGCGATGTGACCGTTGCGTTCGGCGTCGGTGATCGTCCACACGGTGTGCTGGACGCCGTCGGGATCGGTCCAGTCGTCGTCCGGGTCGGTGTCGGTCGGCAGGAGCTCGGTCAGGCCCTTCGCCAGTGACAGGCCCCAGATCGCCGACAGGTTCGCTCGGCACGATCGGAGCATGTCCAGCCGGTCGGACTTGGCCTTCTTCGTCGTCTGCTCGTGCGGGAGGATCTCTCCGGCGTCGGGATGCCACAGCTCGAGCGCACCGATGACCCCGGTGGTCTTGCGAACCGTGCCGGCCTCGTCGGTGAAGGTCATGCGGTAGACGGTGAACGTCGGCGTCTCGTCGGTGACGAGGATCTTCTCGTCCTGCCACTCATGGAGCAGGCGGCACGCGACCTCGTAGCGATCCTCGCCGTTCTCGTCGACCGGCAGGTCGATGCGGACGGCATTCATCGGCTCTGCTGCGAGCTGGGCTCGCTGGCGATCGTCGATCACGTCGTAGGGCGGGGCAGTGACGTCGGCGAGCGACCGGGAGCGGTCGTAGCGGAGGCCGTGGAAGGGCTCGAAGCGAGGCACGGAGACATCGTGACAGACCGGCGACGACGCTCCGAACCGGTGACACGCCGGGACGATGGTGGACGAGTTCTCCTGCGGTGCCACGATGCACCGGTGCCATGGGTACTGGATCTCGACGGCGTGCTCTGGCTCGGAGCCGAGCCGATCCCGGGCTCTGCCGAGGCAGTGCGTCGGCTGCGTGCCGCTGGGGAGACCGTCGTCTTCGCGACCAACAATGCCTACGCCCGGGTCGTCGACCAGGAAGCGAAGCTGGAGTCGATGGGGGTCCCTGCGACCGGCTGCGTCGTGACGTCGGCCCAGGCGGCCGCCTCGCTGATCGAACAGGGCGAGCGGGTCTACGTGGTCGGAGGCCCGGGACTGCGGGAAGAGGTCGAACGACGCGGCGCCGTCGTCGTGGAGAACGGCCCGTGCGACGTCGTCGTCAGCGGACTCGACCGAGAACTGACCTATGGGCATCTCCGCGATGCCGCGGCAGCGATCCGCGGCGGTGCTCGATGGGTGCAGACGAACAGTGACGTGACGTTCCCGACCCCCAGTGGTCCGGAGCCTGGCGCGGGGACCATCGCTGCCGCGATCGCCGCGGCGAGTGGCGCCCGACCGGTGATCGCCGGCAAGCCCGAACAACCGATGGCCGACCTCATCCGACGAGAGCTCGGCGACGACGGCATCGTGGTCGGCGACCGTCCCGACACCGACGGCCTCTTCGCTGCGGCACTCGGCTACCGGTTCTGTCTGGCGCTGTCGGGTATCACGGCGGCAGATCAGCTCCCGCTGGATTCGGAGCCGTGGCGCATCGGTCCAGACCTGGCTGCCATCGTCACCGCCGTACTCGGCTGACGACTTCTCGGTTCTCTCAGCGGCGCGGCGTCCAGCGGCGGTGTTCACGGACGTTGCCCACGCCGCCGGTCGGGTCCCAACGAGTGTCCATCTGGTCCCGATAGTCGGACTTCCAGCTCGCATGGCGGATCGCCCCCGATGCCCGGACGATCAGACCGACGAGCGCGCCGAAGACGAAACCACCGACGTGGGCGGCCCAGGCGACGCCGGAGTTGGGGCTGGTCAGGAACTGGAGCACGAACCAGAAGGCGAGGATCCAGCGGGCCTGGATGGTGACCAGGATCGGGAAGCCCAGGATCAAGACGGTGCGCACCGGTGCCCGCGGGAACCAGACCAGATACGCCCCCATGACCGCAGCGATGGCCCCCGACGCGCCGACGACGGGAACGACCGAGTCTGGCTGGAGCGCCACATGGGTCGCCGTCGCCACCAGTCCGCCGACGAGGTAGAAGACGAGGTAGCGAAGGCGCCCGACGTGGTCCTCGATGTTGTTGCCGAAGATCCACAGGTAGAGCAGGTTCCCGCCGATGTGGAGCCAGCCACCGTGCAAGAACATCGAGGCGAAGGCGGCCAGCCAGACCGACTTGCCGGGGACCGCGGGCGGGGACTCCGGGCTGCCGACGCCGCACGCGTCGAGATCACCCCCGTTGGCGCCGAAGCCCGCCGTCAGTTCCTGAACGGTGAGTGGCCGTCCCTCCACCAGTTCACACGGGATCGCCGCATGCTCGATGTTGAACACGAAGTCGTCGAGATCGGTGCGTTGTGGTTCCTGTTGCCATCCGAACCAGACCCCCACGCACGCCACCATCAAGATGATCGTGACGATCGGTGTGCGGCGGGTCGGATTGACGTCGGCCAGGGGGAACACGGCGCGCAGCGTAGGGGAGGGGCAGCGGGTGCACCCCTTGCTACATTTTGCTAGCAAGACGCACGCGGTCGTACGCTTCGGGGATGGCTCAGAACCCGCTCATCAAGCGCTACCTCGACGCCGGCATGGCGTTCACCCAGATGACCCAGGCACGCGCCGAGGCGATCGTCAAGGATC
Organism: Acidimicrobiales bacterium; assembly: GCA_038255425.1. Classification (GTDB taxonomy): domain Bacteria; phylum Actinomycetota; class Acidimicrobiia; order Acidimicrobiales; family Salinilacustritrichaceae; genus Salinilacustrithrix. Next base: position 18,743 of record JBBSLH010000011.1, on the reverse strand, counting down.
TGGTGAAGGCAGGCGAGGTCCAGGCGCAACGTACCGAGGAGCTCGTGAGCCAGATCGTCGAGCGCTCGCGCAAGAACACCGACAAGCTGCTCGAGGTGGTGCGCAAGGAGGTTCGTGACCAGATCGCCGGTCTCGGCCTGGCCACCAAGGACGACATCGCTCGGCTCGAGAAGAAGCTGGCGACACCGTCCAAGAAGGTGGCGACCAAGAAGAAGGCTGCAGCCAAGAAGGCGGCAATCAAGAAGAGCCCGGCGAGGAAGAAGGCCGCAGCGAAGAAGAAGCCTGCCGCCAAGAAGTCCACGAGCTGAGGGGCCGGTCACGGCCACGCGTCGTCGCCTCGACGTCGAGCTCACACGGCGGGGCCTCTGCGACAGCGACGAGGAAGCCCGGTCCTTGATCGCCGGAGGTCGGGTGTTGGTCGCCGGCGCCCCCGCAACCAAGCCCACGAGGATGGTCGGGGCCAACGAGCCGGTGGTCGTGCGCGAGCCGCCGCCCAGGTTCGTCAGTCGAGGTGGAGAGAAGCTGGCCCCGGCGCTCGATCGGTTCGACATCGCGGTCGACGGACGGCGATGCCTCGACGCGGGATCCTCGACCGGCGGGTTCACCGACGCGCTGCTCCAGGCGGGTGCGGCGAGCGTGATTGCCGTGGACGTCGGCCGAAACCAGCTCCACGAGAGAATCCGTGCCGATGATCGAGTCGACGTGCGTGAACGCACCGACATCCGGTCGATCACTCCCGAACTGCTCGGTGGTCCGGTCGATCTCGTGGTCGCTGATCTGTCCTTCATCTCCACGAGCGCGCTGGCAGGAGTCCTGATCTCCTCGGTGCGCGTCGGCGGCGATCTGGTGGTCTTGGTGAAGCCGCAGTTCGAGGCGACCCGGACCGAAGTCTCGAAAGCACGGGGCGTGATCCGCGACGAGGTGATCTGGCGGCGCGTCCTCGGTGACGCTTGTGGCGCCATGGAGTCCGGAGGAACGGCCATCATGGGCGCCATGGTTTCCCCCCTGCGCGGCGCCGAGGGCAACGCGGAGTTTCTCGTCCACGCGCGCCGGCACGACTCGGACGCCTCCCCTGGCGCGCCGATCGGTGCCACCGCCGTCGATCTCGATGCGGTCGTCGCTGCAGTCGCCACCGGAGGTGCGTGATGGTCGTCGCTGGCCTGGTCGTCCACGAGGAGCGCGACGCTGCGGCGCAGATCGCCGCCGACATCGCCACCTGGCTCACCGATCGGGGCCATGAGGTGCGCCTGCCAGCCGACGATGCCGCTCGAGTGGCACTGAGTGAACACGGAGTCGGCGACGGGGCCTTCGGACCAGGGCTTGACGTGGCTGTGAGTTTCGGGGGCGATGGCACGATGCTGCGGACCATCGACCTCGTGGGCGCCGATGGCGTCCCCGTCATCGGCGTCAACGTCGGCCAACTGGGGTATCTGACCGAGGTCGACCCCGACGGCGCTCGCATGGCCGTGAAGCGTTTTCTCTCCGGCGCCTACGAGATCGAGGAGCGGATGATGCTCTCGGTCCAGATCGACGGCGTCGCCACGTCCGACGAGCCGAGCGAGATCATCGCCCTGAACGAGGTCGTGATCGAGAAGACGCCGTCGGGTCACACCGTCCGGCTGGCGGTGAGCGTCGACGGCGAGTACTTCACGACGTACGCGGCCGACGGTCTCATCGTGGCCACGCCGACAGGCTCGACCGCCTACTCGTTCTCCGCGCGTGGACCGATCGTCTCGCCGCGCCATCGCTGTCTCGTGGTGACACCGGTCTCCCCACACATGCTGTTCGACCGGAGCATGGTCCTGGACCCCCTCGCGTCCCTGCGGATCGAGGTGACCGGCCACCGTCCGGCCACGATCTCGGTCGACGGGAGAAACCTCGTCACGCTGGAGCCCGGTCAGGCGATGCGGTGCACGGCCAGCACCAGGACGGCGCGGCTCGTCACTTTCGGTGACCACGACTTCCTCGGCATCCTCAAGACCAAGTTCGGGCTCTCCGACCGATGATCGCCGAGTTGGTCGTCCATGATCTCGGGGTGTTCGCCGACGCTCGGCTCGTGCTGGGTCCCGGGTTCACGGCGCTCACCGGTGAGACCGGTGCGGGCAAGTCACTGGTGGTGGGCGCGATCCAACTCCTGCTGGGAGCTCGGGCCGATGCATCGGTGGTCCGCCCCGGGTCGGTCGAGGCGACGATCGACGGTCGTTTCGTCTCGACGGACGGGACAGAGACGATCTTGTCGAGAGTCGTTCCCGCCGAGGGCCGGAGTCGGGCGTACGTGAACGGACGTCCGGTGACGGCATCCGAACTCGCGGAGATCGGTGCCGGTCTCGTGGAGCTCCACGGCCAACACGCGCATCAACAGCTGCTGCGACCTGCAGAGCAGCGCTCTTCGTTGGATCGATTCGCAGGCGTCGATCTCACTGCACTCCGCGAGGCGAGAGACGAGATCCGCTCGATCGACCGAGCGCTCGATGCACTGGGCGGCGACGAGCGCACGAGAGCCCGTGAGCTGGACCTCCTGCGCTACCAGCTCGACGAACTCGAGTCGGCGAGCCTCGACGATGCCGATGAAGATGCCGCGCTCGACGCCGAGGAAGACCTCCTCGCCGACGCAGTCGCCCACCGCGAGGTGGCCGACAAGACCTCCGATGCATTGGTCGGCGACGACGCGCTGCACGACCAGCTCCAATCAGCACTGGGTGCGCTTGCCGGCCGCGCTCCGTTCGACGATGCCAGGGGTCGATTGCAGGCCGCGGCAGCAGAGATCAGTGAAGCGGCTCACGACATCCGTGCGATCGCGGAGAGCATCGCCGACGACCCGGAGCGGCTCGACGCGATCCGCCGCCGCCGACAGCTCCTGGCCGAGCTGCGCCGGAAGTACGGCGAGGACCTGGCAGAGGTGATCGTCGAGCGTGATCGCGTGCGTGCCCGGCTCGAGGAATTGGAGTCGCACGACGAACGGGCCGCCGACCTCGACGCGCAGCGGGTCGCGGCGACGAAGACGGAGCGTGCCGCGGCGGCCGTGGTGGCCGAGGCCCGCCGTGCTGCCGCACCGGCGCTTGCCGGTGGTGTGCAGGAGCGTCTCCGAGAACTGGCGATGCCAGATGCCCTTGTCCGCGTGGATGTGGCAGGCGACGATCCCGCCGACGAGGTCAATTTCCTCCTCGCGGCGAACCCGGGATCAGGTCCGCAGCCCATGGCAAAGGTCGCCTCTGGCGGCGAATTGTCCCGTGCGACACTGGCGCTGCGCCTCGAGCTGACGGCGGGGCCACCCTCGCTGGTGTTCGACGAAGTCGACGCCGGAATCGGCGGTGAGGCCGCTTGGGCAGTGGCCCGATCGCTCCGCGCACTCGCCGATCGACACCAGATCCTGGTCGTGACCCACCTCCCGCAGGTGGCAGCGTTCGCCCAACAGCAGATCTCGGTTTCCAAGCGCGCGAGCGGCGGTACGACCGAAGCCATGACGGTTCAGCTCGACGACGATGCAAGAGTGGAGGAGATCGCGCGGATGCTGTCGGGCCAGCCGGGCTCCGACGTCGGCAGAGAGCACGCGATCGAACTGCTCGCCGAGGCCGCCGGAAGGACCGCATGAGCCAACAACCTGCGACGTCCCCCGAGTCGGTGCTGGTCGGCGTGGCCAAGGTCGACCGGCGCACGAAAGCCCTGGTCAACCGCCTGGGCCCCGGTGACATCGCGGTCATCGACCACGAGGACCTCGATCGGGTCGCAGCGGAGACGCTCGTTGGGGCGCGACCGCTCGCCGTGGTGAACGCCGCGGCCTCGATGTCGGGTCGCTACCCGAACGTCGGACCGCTGGCACTGACCGAAGCAGGGATCCCGCTGATCGATGCCGTCGGCCCCGACGTCATGGACATCAACGAGGGTGCCGAGATCCGAATCGACGGCGGTCGGGTCATCGTCGACGGCACCGAGATCGCGACCGGTGTCCGCGAGAGCACCGAAAACCTCCTTGCGGCGATCGAACTGGCGAAGTCGACGATGGGCGCCGAGCTCGAACGGTTCGCCGAGAACACGCTCAGCTACATCCAGGCCGAGGGCCACCTGTTGATGGATGAGCCCGTCGTCCCCGACGTCGCCGGCCTCGATTTCACCGACCGACACGTCCTGATCGTGGTCCGGGGCATCGGGTACAAGGAGGATCTCGAGATCCTTCGCCGAAGTGGCTATCTCAGCGAACAGAAGCCGTTGCTGATCGGTGTCGACGGCGGTGCCGACGCGCTGCTGGCGATCGGCCACACCCCGGATCTGATCATCGGCGATTTCGACTCGGTGTCCGAGAAGGCGCTCCGGAGCGGCGCGCACCTCGTGGTCCACGGCTATCGCGACGGGCGAGCGCCCGGCGGCGAGCGTCTCGAGGAGATGGGTCTCGAGTACGAGGTGTATGGATCCGAGGGGACGAGTGAGGACATCGCGATGCTCCTCGCGTACGAGAAGGGCTGCGAGCTCATCGTCGCCGTCGGTACGCACAACTCGATGGTCGAGTTCCTCGACAAGGGTCGGGCGGGGATGGCGTCGACGTTCCTCGTGCGGCTGAAGGTCGGACCGATCCTCGTCGACGCCAAGGGCGTGAGCCGCCTCTATCAACACACCATCCGCAGCCGCGACCTCATCGCCATGGTGCTCGCCGCGATCTTCACCATGGTGGTCATCGTCCTCGTCAGCGAGCCGATTCGGCTCCTCATCCGTCTGTACTGGGTCTCCCTCACCTCATGATCAATCTCCGATATCACATCGTCTCGTTGACGGCCGTGTTCCTCGCGATCGGCATCGGCCTCACCTTGGGTTCGACGTTCCTCGACCGGGCGACCGTCGACAACTTCGACGGCCAGCTCGACGGTCTCCAGACGCGTCTCGAGGATCGTGAGGACCGCATCGGTTCGCTGGAGGACCAGGTCGAACGTCAGGCGAAGCGCGACACCGCGCTCGACGAACAAGCCACCGCGCTGCTCGCGGGGCGTCTCGAGGGCGTGCCGGTGGTCGTGCTCTCGGCTCGCGGGGTCGAGGAAGCCGACGTCCAGGCTGCGGTGCAGTCGCTGGTGGTCGCCGAAGCCGACGTGCAGGGCCTGTGGTGGTTCACCGAACGATGGCGGCTCGACGACGACGGGGAGGTCACGGACCTGGCGACGATCCTCGAGGAGGAGTCCTCGGACCCATCACGTCTGCGGCGTACCGCCATCGACGCGATCGGCGGCGAGCTCCGGTCGCGTCAGCTCCAAGGGGTCACAGCTCCTGAGGAGGACCCGGCGAACGTGCCCGTCGAGGGTGCGGAACAGCCGGTCGACGAGACCACCACGACCACCGCAGCAGACACCGCGTCGGAAGCGGGTGCGATCCCGTTGGTGAGCGCGCTCGTCGACGCAGGGTTCATCGAATTCTCGGCCGCCCAGGGCGGCCCGGACGAGCCGACCTTCCCGGTCGGGACCCGCATGCTGCTGGCCGCCGGCTCAGCTGACGTCCCCGATGATCTGGTGTTCGAACCGCTGTTGGCGCGTATGAGTCGCGCGACCGACACGCCCGTGCTCGCAGTGTTGTCGTCGGCGGTCAACGGTGACGGTGGCGTGAGCGACGCCGTCCTCGTCGTACGCGAGAACGAGATGCTGCGTGAGCTCATCTCGACGGTGGACTCCCTGGAGCACTTCGAGGGTGTGGCGGCGGCCGTGCTCGCCATCGCCGATCTGGGCGAGGGAGTCATCGGGCACTACGGGATCGACGACAGCGCGTCACGTCTCCTTCCGGCGGTCGCCACGCCGTGAACGCGCCAGTCGACGAGCGTCGGACACTCGCTCGTTCGACGGCGACACAGACGGTGCTGACCGCGGTCAGTCGGCTGACGGGCTTCGCCCGCATCGTGTTGGTTGCTGCGGTGCTCGGGACGACGTTCCTCGGGAACACGTACCAATCGGCCAACACCATTCCGAACATCGTCTTCGAGTTGTTCGCTGCCGGAGCGTTGCAAGCGGTCCTGGTCCCTGCGCTCGTCTCTCGTCTCGATCGAGGCGATGACTCAGGCGCAGAGCGGTTGGCCGGATCGGTCCTCGGCTTCACCATGGTCGGCCTCGCCGGGTTGGCCGTGGTCGGCGCCGTCGCCGCTCCATGGATCATGCGAGTGCTGGTGTCCGGCGTGGACGACGCTGCGGTCCGCGCCGACCAGGTTCGCCTGGGCACCATCTTCCTGCTCGTCTTCCTTCCGCAGATCCTGGTCTACGACGTCGGCATCGTGGCGACCGCGGTGCTGCACGCTCGTGGTCGTTTCGCCATTCCCGCGGTCGCCCCCGCGGTCAACAACCTCGTGGTCTGCGGCGCCTACCTCGCGTTCTGGCGGATGCGAGACGGTGCCGACCCGTCGCTGGACCTGAGCGCAGCCGAGATCGCGGTTCTCGCCGGTGGCACCAGCTTCGGCGTCGTCGCGTTCTGCGCGCTGCCCATCGTCGGGGCCCGGAAGACCGGATTTCGGTTCCGTCCCAACCTCGACCGGTCTGACTCCGCGCTCCGCACGCTCGCCGGACAGGGCATGTGGGCTGGCCTCTACCTGGCGATGACGCAGGTACTGCTTGCGGTCGTCCTCATCGTGGCCAACCGGGTCGAGGGCGGGGTGGTCGCCTACCAGGTGGGTTTCACCTTCTTCCTCCTGCCGCACTCGTTGTTCGCGTTGCCGGTCCTGACGACGCTGTTTCCGGCCGCTGCCCGTCTCGTACACGCCGGCGACTGGCCCGCGGTCGGTGCGATCGTCCGCCGAGGGACCACTGCCATCGCTCTGTTCGTACTCCCCGCTGCCGCGGCGCTGGCGGTGCTGGCGTCGCAGCTCACCGACGTGGCCCTGTTCGGGAACGTCGGCAGCGCAGGCGCCGACCTCACTGCGGGCGTCGTGGTGGGATTCGCCCCTGGATTGGTCGGCTACGGCCTCTTCTACTTCCTGACCCGGATGCTGTACGCGATGGACGACACGCGCACGCCGGCCACCGTGCACGCCGTCGTCGTCGGTGTCGGGGCCGCTGCGATGCTCATCGGCGCCAGTGTCCTCGACGGTGACGCTGTCGTCTCGGGCCTCGCATGGGCACATTCGGTCACGTACCTCCTCGGCGCGGGTGCACTCCTCGTGGTCGTCCGTCGTCGCCTCGGGAACCATTCGGTCGATCTCCGCCTCGGCGCCGTCCTCGGTCGCCAGTTCGGCGCCGTCCTCGTCGCCGGTGGTGCGATGGCTGCGGTGGGCGTGGCAATCGACCCGGGGTCCCGTCTCCTCACGTTCATCCAGATCCTCGTGGCGTGCGGCGTCGGCCTCGTCGTGCACCTGTCTGTCCAGACCGTTCTGGGCGGCCCCCGACCGACGATGCTCGTCGACCTCCTGCGGCCCGGGTCGGACAAGGAGGTCTCATGAGGGAGGGATCGGTGCTCCAACTGCTCGGGCCATCGACCGGCGGGATCCGTCGGCACGTGTCGCATCTCACCGACCACCTCCGCGCCGCCGGATGGGACGTCACCGTCGCCGGTCCGCAGGGCGTGCTCGACCACATCGACCACGTGGTGCCGGTGCCCGCCGGAGCCGACCCGGTCCGCGCCGCTCGGGCGGTGCGCGCGTTCCGTTCGCTGACTGCGGGCCACGACCTCGTTCACGCCCACGGGCTGAAGGCCGGCTGGGTCGCTGCCGCGGCGCGGTCTCCGCAACCGCTGATCGTGAGCGTGCACAACCTCGTGTTGGACGACGTCGCAGGTCGGAGCGCGCCGATGATGCGATGGCTCGAGGGAAAACTGCCCGGGCGGGCCGACGCCACCATCGCGGTGTCGCACGAGGTCGCACGGCGATTCGAGGGAGTTCGCGGCGCGGACCGCATCAGCGTGGTGCCCCCGACCGGCCCTCCGCCGAGTCCGACGCGCTCGGCGACTGAAGTCCGGGACGCGCTGGGCGTGGCGCCGGACGAGGACCTGGTCGTCACCGCGGCACGTCTCCATCCCCAGAAGGGTCTCGACCTGCTGCTCGAAGCGGCCGAGCAGGTGCGCTCGCAGCGGCCAGGACTGCGATGGTTCGTCTTCGGCGACGGGCCGATGCGGGCTGATCTCCTCGCCGAGATCGCCGATCGAGGACTCGAGCGAGTTGTCGTGTTGGCGGGTGCTCGACCTGACGTCGACGACGAGCTTGCGGCCGCCGACGTGGTTGCGGTGACGTCGGCCTGGGAGTCCGGCCCGCTCGTCGTTCTCGAAGCGGCGGCACTCGGCCGACCCATCGTTTCGACGTCGGTGGGCCTCGTCCCTGATGTCGTCGGTCCCGGTCGCGGTCGGGTCGTGCCCGTCGGTGACGCCACGGCCTTCGCGGCAGCGCTGGTGCAGCAGCTCGACGATGCCTCGCCCGCAGGCTCCGAGATGTCAGGATCACCGACCCGGTTCAGTCCCGCCGCTCTGGCCACCGAGGTCGAAACGGTCTACCGAGAGGTGTTGCGTTCCCGATGAAGCCCATGCGCATCGTCGCCGTCGCCGGCCTGGTGGTCCTCGCTGCCGTCCTGCTCCTCGGTCCGAGTTCCAGCGACGAGCCGATCGGGCAGGCCGAACGGGTGCTCGTGGTCTCGATCCCGACCCTCACGTGGGATCGCGTGGCGGACGACGGTCCCCCCAACCTCACGGAGCTGCTCTCACGATCGGCCATCGCCTCCGCCAGCGTGCGAACGATCGGGATCGACACCGACCTGGCCGAGGGTTACGCGTCGATGGGAGCAGGAAACCGCGCATCCATTCCGTCCGGTGCCGGTTCGCTCGCATTTCCACCCGACGTCGAGTTCGACGGCGAGATCGTCGAAGACGTGTACCAGCGTCGGTTCGGAGTGCCGAGCGAGGGAGCGGAGATCCTCCACATCGGTGCAGCCGGCATCCAGCGACGCAACGACGACTTGCTCTACGGCACGGAGGTCGGCACCGTCGGTGCGGTGCTCCGTACGTCCGGTCGAACCGCTGCGGTCGTGGCGAATGCCGATCTCGAGCTCGATCCACCCGTCGAGGAACTCCACCGCGAGGCCGTCCTCGCGTTGATGGACGAGCTGGGTCGCGTGCCGCTCGGGCGGGTCGACCCAGGGCTGCTCGCCTCCGGCGTGGACACCCCGTCGGGGGTCATGCTCGATGCCGGCGAAGTCCTGGCCGAGACACGGGACGTCTGGCAGGACGCCGACGTCGTCCTCGTCGAGCTCAGCGACCTCATCCGCGCCGAAGCAGGGAAGTCGTTGGTGACTCCCGACGTCGAGGAGCAGGCGGACGCAGAAGCGCTGGCCCGAACCGACGCACTCCTGGGCGAACTGGTCGACCTCGTCGATCTGGAACGCGACACCATCATGTTGGTCTCGCCGGTCGCCCCGGCCGGCCCCGATCAACTGGTCGTCACGGCCATCGCTGGGCCCGGGATCGAGCCTGGTCTGGCTCGCAGCGGCTCGACGCGCCGCGACGGCTACGTGACGCTGCCCGATGTCGGTCCGACCATCCTCGAGGCGCTGGGCATCGAGAAGCCCAGCGCGATGAGCGGCGCGACGATGGCGTCGTCCGGTGGTGGCCAGCCGGGGCGGGACGACTTCCGGGCGCTCGCCGACGACAATGTTCGCTCGCTGTTCCGCAACGACCTCTCGGGACCGCTCACCGTCATCTTCATCGTCAGTCAGGTCCTCACCTACGGCCTGGCCGCATACGCACTCACCACGAGACGGATGCGCTGGATACAGACCGCGGCGTTCCTGCTGCTGGCCGGAATCGCCGTCCCGTTCACCTCGTTCCTCGTCGGGGTCTTCCCGTACTGGCGGCTCAGCATCGGCGGCGCCCTCCTCGTGGTCTTCGCTGCTGCGGCCGGATTTGCAGCGGCGATCCGCTTCGCCATGGACAAACTCGCCCCGCTGCGTCGGGGAACCGTGTACGAACGCGCGATCGTCCCGCCGATGGTGATCATGGCCGCGACCTCGTTGCTCCTGCTGGGAGACATCGCTGCCGGAGGTCCGCTGCAGATCGACACGGCATTCGGCTACGGCGGCGGCGCCATCGTCGCCGGTCGATTCGCCGGTTACGGAAACCTGGCCTGGGCCCTGATGGTTGCGTCGCTGATCATCACGGTGACCTCACTGTGGGGTCGATGGCGGATGCGCCGGAGCGAGGAACCCTCGACGGGGGACCGTCGATTCGCGCTCGCGTTGGCCGCTGGCGTCTTCGCATTGGCGGTGCTGGCGGTCGGGCTCCCCTCGCTCGGCGCGAACGTCGGGGGCACGCTCTCGGTCGTCTCCGGTCTCTCGATCGTCTTCCTCGTGCTCGCGGACATACGACTCGACCTCCGGAAGCTGTTCGGGGTGGGCCTCGTCACGCTCGGCGTTCTCGCGGTGTTCGGCGTGCTCGACGTGCAGCGCGACCCCGAGGATCAGACCCATCTCGGGCGACTCATCGACCAGACGCTCGGAGACGAAGGTTTCGCGGGACTGGGGACCGTCATCCAGCGGAAGATCCAGGCGAACCTGAACATCCTGTTCTCCTCGGTGTGGTCGTTCGTGATCCCGGCCGCCTTCGGATTCCTGGCGTTCTTGATCTGGCGTCCACCGCGTTTCCTGCGGAACCTGTTCGTCCACGTCCCCGGCATGCGCGCCTGCGTGGTCGGCGTCCTCGCCACCGGCGTCATCGGTGGCGTCGTCAACGACTCCGGAATCGCGATCCCGGCCATCATGCTCACGTTGCTCCTCCCGCACGCCGCCTACGTGATCGTGGAGGCGGACATCGGCGGCGCGGGCGACGACGACGCTCCCTTCGCCGAGCACTGATGCGTCAGCCGATGGTGCTCGGCGTCGCCGTCGTCCTCGGCGTCATGGGTGGCGCGGTGTGCTGGCGGATGTTCCGGACCGCGTTCGACCAGCCGTTGTTCGACCGGATCAACGTTCGGGGATCGACCGTTCCGGTCGCGGTCGGGGTCATCTTGCCGATCGTCCTCGTCGCAGCTGCTGCCATGCTCGTGCTGGCGGAGTCCTTCGAGTTCCTCGATGTCCGGATCGATGCGCTCGCCATCACGGTCGCTGGTGCGACCGGGTTCGGGCTCCTGGGCCTGCTGGACGATCTCGCCGGCGATGGGTCCTCGCGCGGGTTCGCCGGGCACCTCATGGCGCTGCGACGTGGGGTGCTGACCACCGGGGCGGTGAAGCTCTTCGGAGGAGGCGCCGTCGCCATCCTGATCGCGTCAGCGACCAGTGTCGACGAACCGGGCCGCCTGCTGGCCGACGCCGCGCTCATCGCGCTCTCCGCCAATCTGGCCAACCTGCTCGACCGGGCGCCCGGACGGGTCACCAAGGCAAGCCTCGTTGCTGCGATTCCCATCGCCGCCGCAGCCGGCTTCGACGGTCGTCTCGTGGGCGCCGTGATCGTGTTCGGCGCGGCGGTCGCGCTCCTGGCCGACGACCTGGGCGAGCGGCTCATGCTGGGCGACACCGGCGCCAACGTGCTGGGCGGCACGCTCGGTCTGGCCGTCGTGCTGACGACTTCCCCGCTCACCCGCACCATCACCTTGGTGATCGTCGCCGCGCTGAACCTGCTGAGCGAACGAGTCAGTTTCAGCCGAGTCATCGACGCGACGCCGCCATTGCGGTGGTTCGACCAGTTGGGTCGCCGGGCATGATCGTCGGATGCGCGGGTCGCGCTGGTCGTCGCGGTATGTTGTCGTCCCGTGACGAAACACATCTTCGTGACGGGCGGAGTGACCAGTTCCCTCGGTAAGGGACTCACTGCTTCCTCCCTCGGTCGCCTCCTCAAGGCGCGGGGCCTACGGGTCACGCTCCAGAAGCTCGATCCGTACATCAACGTCGATCCCGGCACGATGAACCCGTTCGAACACGGCGAGGTGTTCGTGACCGACGACGGTGGCGAGACCGACCTCGACCTCGGCCACTACGAACGCTTCATCGACGAGAGCCTCACCAAGGACTCCAACGCCACGACCGGCTCGATCTACTCGGCCGTGCTCGCCGCCGAACGCCGTGGTGACTACCTGGGCAAGACCGTCCAGGTGATCCCGCACATCACCGACGAGATCAAGCGACGGATCACCAACGTCGCCGGCGACGACGTCGACGTCGTCATCACCGAGGTCGGCGGCACCGTCGGTGACATCGAGATCCTCCCGTTCCTCGAGGCGATCAGGCAGTTCCGCCTCGACGTCGGCCGAGGCAACGTCTGCTACGTCCACGTCACCCTCGTCCCGTTCATCGGCCCGTCGGGTGAGCAGAAGACCAAGCCGACGCAGCACTCGGTCACCGAGTTGCGGAGCCGGGGCATCCAACCAGACGCCATTGTCGTGCGCTCCGAGGACCCGATCCCCGAAGACCTCAAGAACAAGATCAGTCGCCTCTGCGACGTCCACCAGGACGGCGTCGTCAACGCCGCCGACGCCGGCAACATCTACGAGATCCCCCTCGTCTTGCACGAAGAAGGCCTCGACTCGGTCGTCTGCGACGTGTTGCAGATGACCGACCTCCCCGACCCCGATCTCACCGAGTGGGAAGCGCTCGTCACCAAGGTCGAGGCTGCGATGAAACCGGTTCGCATCGGCCTGATCGGCAAGTACGTGGCGCTCCAGGATGCGTACCTGTCGGTGGTCGAGGCGTCGAAACACGGCGGCTTCGAACTCGGCGCCAAGGTGGAGATCGAGTGGATCCAGGCCGAGGAGGTCGAAGGCCTCATGGCTGACGGTCGTCTCAAGGACCTCGATGGCATCGTGATCCCCGGCGGGTTCGGCGAGCGGGGCACCGAGGGCAAGATCGCTGCTGCGGCCTACGCCCGCGAGGAACAGATCCCTTGTCTCGGCCTCTGCCTCGGCCTCCAGATGATGGTCGTCGACTACGCCCGCAACGTGCTCGGCCTGCCCGGTGCCAACTCCACCGAGATGGAGTCGTCGGCGGCCGACCCGGTCATCACGATCATGCCGAGCCAGCACGACGTCACCGACATGGGCGGGACGATGCGACTCGGCGCCTACGTGGCCCAGCTCGCACCGGGTTCCCAGGTCGCCGAGGCATACGGGTCGACGGTGGTCTCGGAACGTCACCGCCATCGCTACGAGTTCAACCCGAAGTACCGATCGCGCTTCGAGGCCAGCGATCTGTGGCTGTCCGGAGAGTCTCCCGACGGCCGCCTCGTCGAGTTCATCGAGCTCCGCGGTCACCCGTTCTGGGTGGGCACGCAGGCGCATCCGGAACTGAAGAGCCGGCCCACGCGTGCGGCGCCACTGTTCCGGGCATTCATCGACGCTGCACTGTCGCGTGCCGAAGGCCGCCGGCCGCACCTGTTCGAGCTCGACGAACCCGAGCGCGTCGCCGCCGAGTGATCGTCGACGACGCCGAGCCAGGATTCCGCAAGCTCGCCGAGGATGTCGTCCACCGCGGCTACGCGTTCGACGTCGCCGTTGCCGAGTACGAAGCCCCGGACGGCACCTCCTTCACCCGCGACGTCGTCCGCCATGTGGGTGCGGTTGCCGTGCTCCCGCTCCATGATGACGGCACCGTCACGCTCGTGCGTCAGTACCGGGCACCGATCGATCAGCGGCTGCTCGAGATCCCGGCTGGTCTCCGCGATGTCGCCGACGAGCCAGCGGAACGGACCGCACAGCGAGAACTCGCCGAGGAGGTCGGGCTCGTGGCCGACGAGATCGAGTTCCTCTGCAGCTTCCACAACGCTGCGGGATTCTCGGACGAGGTCGTCCAGGTCTTCCTCGGCACCGGTCTGCGACAGGTGGAGTCCGACGTCCAGGGTCCCGAGGAACAGGACATGACCGTCGAGCGCCTTCCGCTCGGCGACCTGGTGGCGATGGTGGGGGACGGGCGGATCACCGACGCCAAGACGATCATCGGCGTCCTGCTCGTGCACGGTCGACAGGTCGGCCGGTGAGCGCGGCGGAGGACGATGGTCCTCCGACGCCGATAGAGATCGAGGAGTTCCTGTCCTGGTTGCGCCTCGAGCGTGGACGAGCATCCTCGACCGTCGAGGCCTACCGCCGTGATCTTCGGGCCTGGGTCGTCCACCTGCGGGCGCTGGATCGAGCGGTGGTCGATGTCTCCGAGGACGACATCGTCGGCTGGGTCCACGAACTCCGCAGCGGATCGCTGGCGCCATCTACGGTGAAGCGCCGGGTGGTGGCGGTGCGAAACCTGCACCGGTACCTCGCCGAGGAGGCGATCGTGTCGGTCGATCCCGGAGCGGACGTCATCCCCCCGCCGGTCGCTCGAGGTCTCCCCAAGGCGCTCACCGAGGAGCAGGTCGATCGCCTGCTCGGCGCCGTCGTCGGCGACGATCCGGTGGCCCGGCGCGACCGTGCCATCCTCGAGACGCTCTACGGCACCGGTATTCGGATCTCGGAGTTGGTCGGCATGTCGCTCCGCGACCTCGATCTGCACGACGGCTACCTGCGGGTGATCGGCAAGGGCGACAAGGAACGCGTCGTCCCTGTCCTCGGCCAGGCGAGCGATGCACTGGCGCACTGGCTCGATCCGGACGGACGGGGTGCCCTCGTACCCCGGCGGTGGCGTCGACGCGACGACGAGGCTGCGGTGTTCCTCAATCAGCGCGGTGGCCGCCTGGGTCGTCAGGGTGTGTGGCTGTTGGTCAAGGCGCACGGCGTCGCCGCCGGGATCGAGACGCTCCTGACGCCGCACGTACTGCGACATTCGTGCGCAACACATCTGCTCGATCATGGAGCGGACATCCGGGCAGTCCAGGAACTCCTCGGGCACGCCTCCATCGGAACGACTCAGGTGTACACGAAGGTCTCGGCCGAGCGACTCGTGATTGCCTGGCGTCAAGCGCATCCGCGCGCGGGCTGACGAGAGGCACGACTTCGGAACATCGCGTGGGGCGCTTCGGCGCTCGTCTACGCTGCGGCCATGCCCGAGGCCCCCCAAGAGCACGATTCCGTACGGAACGAGCTGGAGAAGGAGCGCGCCCTGCTCAGCGACAAGGTGCACGAGCTCGACGCCAAGGAAGACGACCTCGAGTACGACGGCAACTTCGCCGACTCGGCCCAGGTCGCGGCCGAGATGGGCGAGAACAAGGTCCTCTACGACCAGCTCCGGCGAGACCTGGACGACATCGAGAAGGCCCTGACCCGCATGGACGCCGGCACCTACGGCACCTGTGAGGTGTGTGGCGACGACATCGGCGCCGCCCGCCTCGACGTGATGCCCTCCACCCGGGTCTGCATCACCCACGCGTGACCCGGCCGTGAGCGGCCCGATCCACCTCGCTCGGCGCTTCCTCGGCTCGTTGTCGCCGCGACCGATCGATCCCGCCGACGATGCGTGGGCGCGTGGGCTGCTGAACGACGGCGAGGCGGCGCTGTGGAAGCGGATGTCGTTGGCTGATCGTAAGCACGCCGCCGGCGTCGCCCGCGAGGTCGAGCGTGACCTGGGCGATCCCGGTCGGGCGGTGTTCGCCGCGGCCCTGTTGCACGACGTGGGCAAGGTCGACGCGGACTTCGGGACCTCCGGCCGTGTGTTCGCCACGATCGTCGGCATCGTCTTCGGCCGCGACGTGGCTGCTGGTTGGACTGGCGACGGGCTGCGCGGCCGGATCGGGCGCTACCTCTGTCATGACCAGATCGGTGCCGAACTCCTCACCAGCGCAGACGCCGATCCACTGACCATCACGTGGGCACGAGAGCACCATCTCGACGATCGTCGGTGGTCCCTCGACGCCGACGTCGCCCGTGCCTTGGCGGCAGCGGACGACGATTGATGCGCAGCTACACGGTCGTCGGCGCCGGAGCGATCGGACTGCTGTACGGGAGCCGGCTTGCAGCGGCCGGTCATCCGGTGCGCTGGGTGGTCCGCTCTGGCGCCGACGAGATGCGGGCCGCCGGCCTCGAGGTCCGGAGTGTCGACGGCGATCTCCGGATCGAAGCAGCGGCCATGGATGTGTTCGACGACCCGTCGGATGCACCAGCGAGCGACGTGGTCGTCGTGGCCCTCAAGACCACCGCGAACGAGCATCTCGCCGACCTGGTGGGGCCAGCCGTGGCCGACGGGGCGACGGTCGCAGTGTTCCAGAACGGTCTCGGCGTCGAGGCCCGGGTGCGACATGCCATGCCGCAAGCGGGAGCCGTCGTGGGCGCCATGTGCTTCGTCTGCGCGCACCGGCGTTCCGCGGGCATCGTCGACCACCTCGACTACGGAGCGGTCACCGCGGGAGTGCACGGAGAATCGGATCCACGAGCAGCGGTTGCCCTGGTCGACGATCTGATCGGAACCGGTACGGAAGCCACCATCGTCGCGGATCTCGCCGTGGCCCGCTGGCGCAAGCTCGTGTGGAACGTTCCGTTCAACGGGCTCTCCGTGATTCTCGGCGCGACGACAGATGCACTGCTCGGCGCACCGGCCACGCGTGGCCTCGTGGCCGATCTGATGGACGAGGTGATCGGGGCGGCGAACGCAGCTGGGCACGCCGTAGCTGTGGACTTCCGTGACGAGATGCTGGCGACGACCGATGCGATGGCGCCGTATGCGCCGTCGATGAAGCTCGACCACGAGGGTGGGCGTCCCATGGAGATCGAGGCGATCTACGACGCTCCGCTCGATGCAGCGCTCCGGGCAGGCGCGCCGATGCCGAAGGTCGCTGCGGTGCGCGACCAGCTCCGCTTCCTCGATCGGCGTCACGTGGTGGCCGACAGGCACGGGTAGCGTCGTGCGGCCGTGACCGAGTCCTTGCCCGAACCTTCCGTCGAGCGCGCGAAGTCCGCTCCGTTCCGCGATCTGTTCCCTGGGGCAGAGCTCCGTCTGTATGCCGGGGGAGCGGTGGTGTACTGCGTGCTCGCACTCTTGACGCACGACGTGGTGTTGAACTGGATCATCGGACCGCTGTTCATCACCGTCTGGGCCTGGTACGTCCCGGTGTTCCAGGAGAAGTGGCGCCATCGCCGGGGACGCTCGTGAGTTGGGCTGCGCACGAGTTCGAGAACTTCGCACTCCTCAAGAAGTTCGGCGTCCGGACCAGCTACCTCGGGTTGCTCGTCGGCGCGCTCGGCCCGGACTTCTTGACCAAGGCGTGGACGTACTACGGCGCCGACAACCCGGCGCAGTTCCACCGTGGCTGGCCCGGGCTCGGGTTCACCACCTCGCTCGGCATGGCGGTCATCGCCGCAGCGATCACCTGGAAGCTGTCGAAAAGGCACAAGGCCTGGACCTGGGGTGTCTTCATCGGTTGGACCGCGCACGCGCTCACCGACACCTTCGACACCGCTGGCGCGATGCTCTTCTGGCCGTTCTGGTGGAAGAACATCAGTTTCGGCGCATGGAAGTACGGGGCAGGCCAGGGCAAGTTCGGTGATGCGATCGCGTACTACTCGTCGCTCGGGTTCGCGATGGACCTCCTGGCGCTGGTACTCCTCCTCGTCTTCGCCTGGCGCACGCTCTCTCGCGACTGGTTCGAGACCATGGTCCGGCCGGTGGACGGCGCCTGGGACTGGATCCAGACGAAGTTCGCCATGCCCGACCGGGCGCTGCTGGCGTTCTATCGAGGCTTCTTCTTCTACGGGTTCTGTCGCTTCGTGTCCTGGTCGATCATCGTCCACGCCATCGAAGGGTGGCCGTTCGACCTCAGCTGGGGTTCACCGTTCTGGGTGGCCCCGTACCAGCCCTGGTAGTCGTAGGATCGCCCCGTTCGACCGACCTGACTGTCCTGACCCGACCTGACTTGAGGAGCACGACCATGTGCGGTGGATGCAACGTTCTTGCCGAAGGCGCCGGAGTGTCAGTGATCATGGCCCGGTACTGGTGGGTCGCCCGTCAAGGCCGCAAGGCAGTGGCGGAGGCAGAGACGATCCTCGAGGGCGCGCCCGTGCCGAGTGACGACTTCGTCGACCCCATGGCAGACGTGATCCGGATCGTCTGACGTGGGCGACGCTGCCTGGGCGCTGTCGGCGCTGCTCGCTGTCGGTTTCCTGATCGCCGCCATCGCCACGGGTGGTGCGCTCGCGATCGGCTGGTTCGTGTTGGCCGTGGGCATGGCGGTCGTCGCCTACGTCCGGTTCGCCGCCCGACGATCCTCTGGTGGTTCGCCGGACTGACGTCAGGGATCGACGACAGCGGTCACGATCGAAGCAACCGCGACGCCGAGGCACAGGCCGCCGATCACGTCGAGCGGGAGATGGACGCCGACCGCCATGCGTCCGACCCCGACCGCACCGGCGAGCACGATCGCTGCGCTCGGCCGTCTGCGGGAGACGAGGGCGGCGGCGGTGAGGGTCCCGGCGGCGATCGCCGTGTGGGTCGAGGGCCAGCCGAACCCCGAGGCGTCGTCGTGGATCTCGACCTCGGACGAGTAGGCCGCGGGCCGCGGACGCTCGACGATCTCCTTCGCGAGGTTGGACATCCCCCAGGACAACGCCCCGGCAACGATGACCGCGATGCCGGTGCGCCGCCAGTCGCCCGGAGCGACGACCACGACCACGGCGGTCACGAGCAGGATCACCGGGAGGGTGCCCAGTTGCATGACGATCGCGAGGATGTCGATGATCACGTCCGGGAGCGAGCTGAGCGCCTCGGTCGCACCGACCTCGCCAGGCAGGTTCCCCGTCGACGCCAGGTAACCGGTCACGAGGAATGTCACGAGTGCAATGGCACCGAGTCTTCGGCGGTTGTCGAGCGGGTCGAGCCTCACGAGGGTGGGAGCAGCCCCACGGCTCGCTGGGCACGATCGAGCGTCTTGGACGCGATGGTTCGTGCCTTCGTCGCACCGGTGCTGAG
>JBBSLH010000010.1:0-30043 GCA_038255425.1 Acidimicrobiales bacterium | reverse complement strand
TGGTCGACGTGGTTCCACGACGGCCCACCCCAGGTGTCACGGTGGTTGATCGAGAACACAGCGTCGGGGCGATGACGGCGGATCGCAGCAGCGATGTCTGCTCGCAACTCCGGGCCCTCCTGAACGAGGCCGTCGGGGTAGCCGAGGAAGTCGATGTCGTCGACGCCGACGATCGCACAGCTCTCGGTCTGTTCTGCGCGGCGAAGCGGGCCGACCTCGTCCGGAGACATCGATCCGATTCCTGCTTCACCGTCGGTGACGAGCACGTAGGACATGGACTTGCCCTGAGCCGTCCAACGGGCCACAGCACTCGCCGCGCCGTACTCCATGTCGTCGGGGTGGGCGACGACAGCGAGCCCGCGTTCCCAGTTCTCGTCGAGCACCTCGAGTTGATCAGCCATGGGCCGACGTTACGACGGGCGGCGGCCTACACGGCGAGATGGCCCTCCGTCCACACGGTGACGATACTGAACCATGGCCAGCAAGACGAGGACGGCGGCGAAGCGACTCGGACGTCCGCCTGACTCCAATTCCGCGGACACGCGTCAGCGCATCGTCGATGCTGCCCGCGTGGCCTTCGCCGCGCACGGCTACGACGTGGCCACCAACCGGAGTCTGGCCACGGCCGCCGGCATCACGTCGGGCGCGCTCTACCACTACTTCGAGTCGAAGCTCGACCTGTATGTCGAGATCTACCGCGACGTACAGACCATGATCTCCGAGCGGTTCGAGCAGGCCATCGCCGACAAGGAGAGTTTCAAGGACGCGTTCCACGCCGTTCTCGACGAGTCGCACGATCTCAACATCGAGGATCGCACGCTCGCCCAGTTCCTCGGCGCCGTGCGCATCGACCGTCGACGCCACGTCGAGGTCGACAAGGCCATCAGCGACGTCGAGGTCGGGACCGGGTTCTTCGGTGATCTCGTGTCGTTCGGCGTCAGGACCGGAGAGATCGACAAGGATCGGCATCGTATGGTGTTGGCCTATCTCGACACCGTGCTCACCGGCCTCACCGACGCCGTCTCCAACGTCGACGATCGTCATGCCATCGCCATCGAGAGCGTCAAGCTCGCCATCGAGGGCGGTCTGCTCGCCTCGAAGTAGTCGTCGCTCGGGTCGCGGCGCCCGCAGCGCTGACCGCACGTGGTCGCGATGCGCCACGTGCTCGAGACCGCCGAGCTGTTCTGGATCTCGACGGTTCGACCAGACGGCCGTCCGCACGTAACCCCATTGCCGGCGGTGTGGAACGACGAGCGCCTGCATTTCTGTACGGGGCCGACCGAGCAGAAGGCGGTCAACCTCGCGGGAGAGTCGAGGGTGGTGCTCACGACCGGCACCAATCAGTGGAAGCACGGCCTCGATGTCGTGGTGGAAGGCAACGCCATCCGGGTCACCGCCGACACCGCTCTACGCGACATCGCCGATCTCTGGCGCAGCAAATATCGCGAAGAATGGGACTTTGCTGTCGACGCGGGAATGTTCCAGCACGAGGACGGAGGGCCGGCCGTCGTGTTCGAGGTCGCGCCGACGAAGGTCTGGCGTTCGCGAAGGACGAGTTCGCGCAGACGGGCTATCGGTTCCCAGTGACCAGTCGGTCGGCACCAGGCGCATCCCGTCCGGTGGGCATCGGCGCAACCGAGGACCGAGCCCGTGGCACGGGTCAGCCGTGGAGCGTGTCGAGCCACGCCCCCACCTCGGGATGACCGAGGAACGAGGCCCATTGACTGGGCGTGGCGTGGAATTCGTCGTCGAGTGCGGTCAGCGACGCGCCGTGCGCGACGAGTAGTTCGACGACAGCCCGCTCGCCGGCCCCGGCGGCCATGTGGAGCGGGGTCCTTCCGGCGGTGGAGATGGGAGAACCCGCCTCGACGAGTCTGGCGACGAGTTCCCAGCGCCCGTAGCGAGCAGCGACGTCGAGCAGTCCACTCTGGGTCGCCGCGTCGATGTCGCGCAGGTCGTCGAGGAGTGAAGCGTCACCGCGCATGGAGCGCTCGGTCAGGGCATCGGTGTCGAGCGGATGTTGCCAGCGCCAGAGATCTCGCAGCATCGCGATCTCGGCACCGTGGTGGATGTATTCGTGGAGCATGTGGAGCACGTACTTCCTCCGTGTGCGGTCGGCGTAGTTGCCGCCGACCGGTCCGACGAGCGCGGTCAGCGACTCGTCGGTGACCAGGTGGAGGTGTGCGTCCCACCGAGCGTGCGCTCGGTCGAGCATGTCGAGTGCGTCAGCCGCTGTCCTCGGTGGGGTCGCGTCGGCGGCGTCCATGCCGACGGCATCACCCTGCGGAGGAAGGTCCAGCCAGCGGGGCGCCCGGTCTTCGCCGTACATGTCGATGAGGTGCCACAGGCGCCACGCGATGGTGGTGAATGGCTCCGGCTCGGGCCGGGGGAGCGGCCAGTCGATCCGAAACGTTCCGTCGCGGCGCTCGCTCAATGACCAACACCCCGGTGTCGGTTCCCAGAGATACTCGTCGTCGGTCAGCCCCGCAAGCCGCGCCCGGTTGCGTTCCCAGACCTCGTCAGAGAGCTTGATCAGGTCTTCCTTGATCCCGTTCACCCCATCGATCGTACGGTTGCTCCGTCAGCGGTGCCGGCGGTCCATGCGGTCGCATTTCGCAGCAGTCGCAGTTCGCAACTGCCGACGGTTCGAGTTCGAGGCCGACGGCGTTGACCGACTAGTTGCGGTAGATGGCGCGGCCACCGCCGGGTGGACCCTGTCGTGAAGGTGAGCGGCGGTGCCTGACCGATGTGTCGTATGCCGCCGATATGTCGCATGTCAGGGTCTCCGGAGGGCCTCCACTGCGTCGTCGCGACCAATGATGGACCCAACATCCAGATGCTGCTTTCGCAGCTCTCGCAGGACTGCGCCGCCGGCGCCGCGGCGCGCGTGCGGGGCGCCTCGGTGTTCCGTCTCGAGCATGCGCGTCATGAGGGTGTCGAGCGCGAGGACCTCTGGCGTCCTCCCGAGTCCATGCGCCCATTCCACCGACCGCTCGTGTTCGACGAGGAGTTGGTCGAGCGGCGCGGACGGGAAGCACTGGCGCAAGACCTCGGGTGCCACCGCGAGGGTGGACTTCGCCACCGTCGCGATCGTGTGGCCGTCGTCGAGGAACGTGGCGAGCTCGAACATCGGCCCCCGGTCGCCGCTGACGATGAAGGTGTTGGTCGCACCCCGACGCATCGCCAGACCATCCCAACCGAGGCGGGGGAAGTGTTGCCAGCCATCGACGGCGGCCTCGAAACCGAGCGACTCCAGGTGGTTTGCGACCGCAACGCCGTCCGCCCGGAGGGTCGTCGGATCGCTCTCTGCGTGCGCGATCCCGTCGACCGTGCTGTCGATGTTCCTCTTGGCGAATCCGACCACCGTGATCAGGAACAACACGACGAACTCGATGACGAGCCCGATCGTCGTCTGGGTCCCCACGGCGAGGTGGCCGACATTGGAGATCGCCACCGCGACGACGATCACGGCCCAGCGGTTGACCCTCGTGTGTAGGAGACCGACGTAGACGATCGTGAACACGAGCACGCTGACCAGGAAGTGCACATGGCGAGGGTAGGGGGTGGCAGGGTGACCGCATGCTGAGCTCCTGGGACGACTACCCGGTCCATCAGGTCGCCGAGCCCATCCGTCACGTGGCCACGAGCGACCGGAACTTCTACGACCGCTACTACTTCAACATGCACTCGTGCAGCGACGACCTGTTCGTCGTGATGGGCATGGGTATGTATCCGAACCTCGGGACCCACGACGCATTCATCACCGTCCGGCGTGGCGACACCCACCACGTCGTCCGGGCCAACAAGCCCTTGGTCGATCGCATGGACACCTCGGTGGGTCCGTTCGGCATCGAGATCCTCGAGCCGCTGAAGTCGCTGCGGTTGGTGTGCGATGCGCCCGACCTCGACCTGTCGTGCGATCTCGTCTGGAATGGCGTCTTCGAGCCGTGGATCGAGCCGCGGCACTACTCGCGCAAGCACGGACGCGTGGTGTTCGACACGTCACGGTTCGCCCAGAACGGCCGTTGGTCCGGTTCGCTCCGAGTCGGCGACGAGACGTTCGACGTGACGCCCGACCGGTGGTGGGGCGCTCGCGATCGCTCGTGGGGCGTTCGGCCCGTGGGCGAACCAGAACCCGCCGGCATCCAGGCCGAGCCAGTGATGACCGGCATGTGGAACTACGTGCCGATGCAGTTCGACGACCACTCGATCCTCGTGCTCATCCAGGAGGAGGGCAACGGACGACGAGTCATGGACGAAGCCGTCCGCATCTGGCACGACCCCGAAAAGACACCCGAGTGGCTCGGATCAGCACACGTGTCGCACACGCTGAAACCTGGCACTCGTCTGGTCGAGACGCCGTCCACGTTCCACCTCCCCGACGCGCCCGAGGGACCGATCGAGATCCTCTGCACGCCGCTCGTGCACAACTACCTGGGGATCGGTACCGGCTACGGCCTCGGCGACGAGTACCGGCACGGCATGTGGATCGGCGACGAGACGACGGTCGAGGGCAAGTCGTGGGCGATGGATGAGCTCGAGGAGTGGGCCTGGTGGGCGATCGTCGAGCACTGCGCCCGCTTCGAGTACACGGCGTCGTCAGGGTCAGCCCACACCGGCCACGGCATGTTCGAGCACATGTTCATCGGCCCCTACCCCCAGGGCGGCCTCCCCGAAGGCACCTCCGTCGGCTGAACAAGAAACTGGATCTCGCGAGAGTTGTGGCGACCCCTGCACAAGAACTCACGCAAGATCCGGTGTGGTCAGAGGAGTTGGCCGAGGGCTCGCTCGACGGCGGGGACGTAGCCGCCACCGAACTTGACGGCGTGGACGATGAGCGGGGCGAGCTGATGCAGCGGCACGCGTTCGCGCCAGCCCTCCGACAGCGGAAACGCGGAGGAGTACTCGGCGAAACAGGCATCGCCGAACCCGCCGAAGAGGCGCATCATGGCGAGGTCGAACTCGCGGTGGCCGCCATGGGCAGCGGGGTCGATGAGCCACGACCGTCCCCCGACGTCCACGAGTCGATTCCCCGACCAGAGGTCGCCGTGCAGACGAGCCGGGGACTCGGGGTCGCCGCCGAGGTCGTCGAGGCGCGCGGCCACACGGTCGATGGCGCGAACCGTCGACGCGTCCAACGCCCCGCCGTCTCGCGCGAGGCGCGCCAGCGGGATCAGGCGTTGCGTGGCGAAGAACTCGACCCAGGTGTCGCACGGCTCATTGGGGAGACCGCGACTCCCGGTCGTGCGTCGGTCCTCACGCCCGAACGCGGGTGCACCGTCTCGATGCAGCGCGGCCAGCGCCCGACCGAGCTCGCCCTCGGTGTCGGGTCCGGGGTTCCCTTCGTCGATCCACTCGAGCACGAGGAACGCCGGGTCGCTCCCGGCAGCGAGGACTTGGGGGACAGGGAGGGCGTCTGCCTCTCGGAGCCAGTCGAGCCCGGCGGCCTCGGTGATGAAGAAGTCCTCCGGTGGCGATGCGTGTGTCTTGACGAAGACTCGTCGGCCGTCGCCGAGCGCCGTGTCGAACGCCTCGCTCACATCGCCGCCGGCCACCGACCGCCACGTGGTCGGCGAGGTCTCCAGCACGGCGCGGATCTCGTCCACCACGGTTGCATCCATCGGTGGGAACGTACCGTGCTCCCGAAAAAGTGAAGATCCGCACGGCGGGGACGCCCCTGTACGTCCCACACCGTGCGGTCACTTCACGGGTTCTACGAGGCCGCGGTGGATCTGGATGACGATTTTTTGCTGGCGAGTGTCCGCCCGTGGACCAGTCATTGCTCGACGACGCAGCGGCCCTCCTGCGAGATCCCGACGTCGACGTGATCGATCTCCACCTCGACACCTACATCGCGTCGCGGATCGCCCGGCGCGACCTCCAGAAGCGCCACCGGACCAACGCGCGCCGGGTCATCGAAGCGGTCCGGCCCTGACGAATCCGTCAAACTGGACGTCGTGCTGGATCTGACCGTCGCCTCGATCCCCATCTACTTCGGAACGATGGCCGCCGAGCAGCGGTACCTCGCCGCCCGTGCGGCTGAGCATGGACCGACGTCAGGCGATTACACGAAGGACGACACCGTGACGTCGCTGGCGATGGGCGTCGGCTCGCTGCTCGCACCGTTGATCGCCCCGAAGTTGGTCAAGCACATCGTCCCGGGCAAGGGGAAGTACGGCAAGGCGCTCGTCGGACTCACCATCGCCGCTGTCGCCGCGACGACGATCGCTGATCGAGTGGCGACCCGAGGGCCGGCCGCTGACGAGCCCGACACCGCAGGCGTCGCGAAGCGGCGGCGCTGGAGTCGCTTCGCCACCAGGGCCCGTCGGGTGACCGCCCCAGCGGCCGTGGCGTCGGGCACCCTGGCGACGGCGACGTTCTTCGCGTCGCGCACCAACCCCGACACCATGTGGGAGAAGGGCGAACAGCACGATCGAGGCGAGGGCGCTGCTGCGTGGATCGCCGCCATCGTCGGCTGGGACTTCATCTACTACTGGAACCACCGGTTCATGCACGAGATCCGGGCGATGTGGGCACTCCACGTCGTCCACCACTCGAGCGAGCGCTACAACCTCTCGACGGCCCTGCGGCAACCCGTGGCCGATGTCCTGGGGGTCTGGATTCCCTACGGGCTCCTCGCTCGTGCAGGCGTGCGGCCGTACCTCATCTCGCAGGCCAGAGCGATCAACCTGCTCTATCAGTACTGGATCCACACCGAGACGATCCGGTCGATCGGGCCAGCAGAGAGCGTGCTCAACACCGCATCGCACCATCGCGTGCACCACGGCTCGAACTCGCAGTACCTCGACCGCAACCACGGCTCGATCCTCATCGTGTGGGACAAGCTGTTCGGGACCTTCGAGCCCGAGGACGAACCCGTGGTCTACGGACTGACCAAGAACATCGAGTCGTTCAACCCGGCCGTCGTCGCGTCCCACGAGTACAAGGACATCCTCCGCGACGTCGCCGATTCGGACAACTGGGGCGACCGGTTGTCATTCGTGCTGCGCGGTCCGGGCTGGGCGTACGAACGCCACCGGGAACGAGCCGAACTGTCGGCGTCGACCGCCGGCATCTCCTAGATCAGGGCGTCGGCCAGCGCTCGCTCGGTCTGCTCTCGACCGAGTTCGATGAGTTCTTCGGCTCGATGGAACTCGAAGGTCCGCGCGCTCGACTTCGGGATCTCGATCAGCACGTCTGGCGGATAGCCCGCCAGCTTGTAGCTGGTGAGTGTCGCCTGCATCGTCTCGTAGGCGAGGTTCATGATGTCGAACCGCCCGAAGTCTGCCAGGTCGTCGGACTCGGACCGCTCACCGTCACGCGACAGCCTCGCCCGCATGACGTCCCAGTCGAGCAGGCGGGCGGCTCGCTCGCGCAGCGATGCCCACCGCTCGTCGGCCTCGATCCCGGCCTCGGTCTCGGCGACCGGCACCAGTGGTCCGGACGGCTTGGTCGGGCTGTGGCGTCGGGTCTCTCCGGAAAGGTGCACGGCGATGGTGATCTCCGCCTGGGCTGAGAGCGTCGGCAGGATCGGCACCGGGTTCATCAGTGCGCCGTCGACCAGGAGCTGGTTGTCGGTCACCACCGGCGCGAGAAGCGAGGGGATGGCGATCGACGCACGGATGGCATCGGCGAGCGATCCGTCCTGGAACCACACCTCTCGGTGGGAGAGCAGATCGGTGGCGACCGCGGTGTAGGCGATGGGCAGGTCCTCGATCGCGACGTCGCCGATCATCTCGTTGACGATCGAGAACAGCTTGTCGCCGCGGATCGCGCCCATCGACGAGAGCGAGAGATCGACGAGCCGGAGCACGTCGCGCTGTCTCAGCTTCAGCACCCAGTCCCGGTACTCGGCGAGATGGCCGGAGGCGTACACGCCGCCGACGAGGGCACCCATCGAGCATCCGGAGACGGCGATGATGTCGTACCCGTTGTCCTCGATGACCTCGAGCGCTCCGATGTGGGCGTAGCCGCGAGCCCCGCCGCTCCCCAGCACGACCGCAGCGGTCGGCTTCACGTTCGAGGCATCGTCGGCGGGCACGCGCCCATCTTGTCCGGTTCAGGCGGTGAGGCGCGCTTTCACAAGGGCAGAGACGACCTTGCCATCGGCCCGACCAGCAACAGCGGCCATGGACGCCTTCATCGCCAGTCCCATCTGGGCGGGCTCGGAGAAGCCGCCCTCCGCGATCGCAGCGTCGACGATCGCCACCAACTCGTCGTCGTCGAGTCCTTTGGGGAGATAGGCGGCAAGGACCTCGCGCTCCGCCAGTTCTCGATCGGCTTGCTCGTCGCGGCCGCCGTCCCGGAAGGCCTCCGCCGCTTCGTCTCGACGCTTGACCTGGGTGCGGAGCACGGCCTCGACGTCGTCGTCGTCGAGTGTGCGGGCTTCGGTGCCTGCGACGGCCGCTTCCCTGACGGCGGTGATCGCCATGCGGAGCGTCGCGGTCGTCAGCTCGTCGCGGGCCTTCATGGCGGTGGTGAGATCGGTCTGGAGTCGTTCGGCGAGTGTCGTCACGACTCCAGGCTACGGGCATGAGCGGGCACTCCTAGGGTGCCGCCATGGGTGCACCCGAGTACGACGAGTTCGGACTGTTCCACGAGAACGCTGCCGAAGCAGGCCTCGACTGGAACGGCCCGCCGACCGTGCGGCGCGTCGAGGTCGTGATGGACGACGGGCGGAACATGCGCGCTCTCCGGTGGGGTGACGCATCGCCGGAGATCGTCCTGCTCCACGGTGGTGGGCAGAACGCGCACACCTGGGACACGGTGGCGCTGGCGCTGGACCGGCCGTTGCTCGCGATCGATCTCCCCGGTCACGGCCACTCCGACGGCACGGCAGCGGGCACAGCGATCTCGCCCCGGTCGCTGGCCGAGGACATGGCGCCGGTCGTCGCTGCCGTGGCGCCGGACGCTGCGTTGGTTGTCGGCATGTCGCTCGGTGGCATCACGGCGATGGAACTCGCCGTGATCCAGCGTCCGCTCGTCCGCAAGCTGATGATGGTCGACGTGACGCCCGGTGCCGACAAGGAGAAGGCGTCCGACGTCCTCGCATTCCTGGCCGGACCGGAGTCGTTCGCCTCGTTCGACGAGATCCTCGAACGGACGGTGCTGTTCAACCCGACCAGGTCGGAGTCGTCACTGCGACGAGGGATCCTCCACAACGCGGTCGAACAGGACGACGGCAGCTGGGTCTGGCGTCACCAACGCGGGGGCGAAGCCGACATGGTCGAGCGGCGCGAGGGCGACCTGGACTTCTCCCGGCTCTGGGACGACCTCGCGAGTATCGAGGTCCCGGTCCAGTTGGTGGTGGGCGATCTCTCGCCCGTCGTGGACGACGACGACCAGGCGAAGTTCCGCGAACGACAGCCTGCGGCAGAGATCATCACCGTCGCGGACGCCGGTCACTCGATCCAGGGCGACCAGCCGATCGAGTTGGCGCGGCTGATCGCGGCATTCCTCCACGCCTGACCGAGACGAGCTGCCGCGC
The DNA here is from genome assembly GCA_038255425.1 of Acidimicrobiales bacterium. GTDB lineage: Bacteria > Actinomycetota > Acidimicrobiia > Acidimicrobiales > Salinilacustritrichaceae > Salinilacustrithrix. Next base: position 20,556 of record JBBSLH010000010.1, on the reverse strand, counting down.
TCGGCCGTGACCCGTCCGTCATCATGGGAGCGTGCGCCGCGCCCTCGCCGCAGTACTGCTCGCCGTCAGTCTGTGGATCGGCTCGCTCGCCTGGACCGGCTTCATCATGACTCGGACGGTGCTCGACCCGGGCCGCTCCGAGGCCGTGGCCGACGCCCTGCTCGAGGATCCCGACGTCCACGACCAACTCGTGGCGAACATCGGCAACGGGGTGGCGGCAGCGCTGCCAGACGGCGTTGCGATCGACCGCGCGACCATCGACGATGCCGCTGAGCGGGCACTCGACGACCCGGAGATCGAGGCCCTCTTCCGGGCCGCGCTCGTCGAGACCCATCAAGCGTTCCTCGGGGAGGGCGATGCGCCGCGGTCGATCGACGGCGGGGCGTTCGGTGCCGCTGCACGTGATGCACTGGTCGAGTCGAACCCTGCACTCGACGGCGTGCTCCCCGCGTCGCCGGAGATCGAGATCCCGTTGCCGACCGAGCGGGTGCCGAACCTGGGCCCGGTCCGACGCGCCCTCGACACGGCGGTGCCGCTGCTCGCAGGTGTGGCGGCGTTCGGCGCGCTCGTGGCACTGGCGATCACCTCGAACCGGCCGGCCATCCTCCGTCGGGCCGGCGTGTGGGCGATTGCGCTCTCGGCGTTCGTGCTGATCTTCGCCTTCGGCGTGCCCGCGCTCGCTCAATCGGTCGCTCCCGACCAGGCGACGGTCGTCGCGGCGCTCGTCGGCGCCCTCGCCGAGGCGAGCCGTGGTCCGGCCCTCGCGCTCGCCGGTGCCGGGGTGGCGGGAGTCGTCGCGTCGTTCCTCTGGCGGCCGGCCGCGTCGGTGGTCATGGCCGAGCCCCGCCCCGCGCCACCGCCGCCGACTCGCCGTCGCAAGAAGACGCACCCATCGACGCAACGCATCCCTCGTCAGCCCCGCCGGCCGCCCACCGCACCGCCGGCCACCCGTCCTCCTGTGCGGTCGCTCGATCCTGCGCCCACGAGGGTGCAGCCAGCACCGGCTGCACGCGCAACAGCGCCGTCGGGCAACGGCCCGCCCGGCAGTCGATGGGTGCCCGACGTCGGCTGGGTGCTCGATGGCAGCGGCTCGATTCCGGCCGACGCGCGTTGGGTGCCGGGCGTCGGTTACGTCGTCGACTGAGCCGACGAGCCGACGAGCCGCGATCAGGATTCAGCGCGAACCACGTTGAGGAACTGCTCGATGCCGCGACACGAGGCGCGGGCTCGGGCGGAGCCGAACACGTCGAACGCATGCTGAGCGCCGGGGAACTCTGCGTAGACGCAGGGCTGGTTCGACTCCTTGCGCATCAGGTCGACCATCGAGCGGGCCTGCTCGACGGGGAGCAGCGAGTCGTTGGCGCCGTGGAGGATGAAGAACGGCACGGCGTCCGGACCGACGTGAGTCATCGACGAGGCCTGCTCGAAGATCGCGGCACTGTCCTGGAACTTGGCCTTCACGACACGGTCCTCGAGGAACTCGAGGATGTCGCCGCGGCCGGTGTCGTCTCGGTTGGTCCAGTCGAACGCGCCGTAGAACGGCACGGCGGCCTTGACCGACGTGTCGACGTCCTCGAATCCCTGCTGGAACTGCGGGTCGTTCGGCGTCAGAGCGGCGAGCGAGGAGAGATGGCCCCCAGCCGACCCACCGGTGATCGCCACCCAGTCGGGGTCGCCGCCGTGGTCGGCGATGTTCTCCTTGACCCACCCGATGGCGCGCTTCACGTCGGTGATGTGGTCCGGCCAGGTCGCTCGCGGGCTGAGACGGTAGGTGATCGAGACGCAGACCCAGCCGCGCTCGACCAGGTGGACCATCAACGGGTACGCCTGGCCCTCTTTGTCCCCGGTCATCCATGCGCCGCCGTGGACCTGGACCATGACCGGCGCCTTGCCGTCGGTGGGCAGATCGGGCCGGCGCCAGACGTCGAGCGTCGTGCGGCGCCCGAAGTCGTCATAGGCGATGTGGCCGTCGGTGACGTAGCGCTTGCGCACGGCCGGCGCCGGGACCAGCGGGATGCCCGTGCGGCTCGGGGCCATCGGACTCGGTGCAGCGTGCTCGGCGTGGTTCTCGCCCAACTCGTCGGTGAGGGCTCGATCGATGATCTCCTCGGCGTCGCTGGCCCGTCGGTGCAGGTCCCACAGCACTGCGGAAGCACCGGCGGTCAGACCCAGACCGAGCTTGCCTGCCCAACTGCGATGCGCTCCACGCCCGAGGGCATAGGCGGTGGACACCGCGTGGCCGGTGAGGAACTGGAGCGGCAGTTCCGATGGGGCGAGGCCGAGAGCGAACGAGCCCACCGAGAGCGGACCGTCGCCACGCGACAGGGGCTTCCTGGCGTTCAGCGCATTGAGGAGTCGCAGCGAGCTGCCAGCGAGGTATCTGGTGCCGGTTTCCATGGGCACAACCTATTCGGCGTCCTGCGACTTGGCTCTGCTCGGAGCGACACGTGACGGCTCGTGCGGCATCTTCGGGTACACGGGTGGCCACGGCGCGTCGCCGACCCCGGCTGCGATGTCGGCGTCGTATCGCTCGAGTAGGGGAGCGATCGACTGCGGTTCGTCGTCGATGGATTCCCAGGGGTCGCTCACGCTCGACATCCGGTCGGCGACGACCGGGATGGTCAAGACCTCCGGGTCGATCTCATCGAGTTCTCCCCATCCGAACGGCGTCGACACCTGACCGCCGACGCGAGGTCGCACGCACCACGCGCCGAACACGGTCTTGTGCGGCGAGTTCTGGTTGAAGTCGACGAACACCCGCTCGCCACGCTCCTCCTTCCACCACGCAGCGGTGATGAGCTCGGGTCGACGCTGCTCGAGCATGCGTCCGACCACCACGGCGGCGGCGCGGACGTCGTAGGAGTCCCAGCCGCGAGCGAGGCGCACGTACACGTGGATGCCCCGGTTTCCCGTGGTCTTGGGGAACGAGCGGATCCCCAGCTCCTCGAACAGTGCGTGGAGTTCGTGCGCTGCCTCACGCAGCATCGCGAAGTCGACGCCAGGGCTCGGGTCGAGGTCGATGCGGAGCTCGTCGGTCGTTCCAGGGTCGTCCGCCCGCAATGGCCAGGGGTGGAAGCCGAGGCAACCCATGTTGACGGCCCAGGCGATGTGGGCGACATCGGCGACGACCATGGCGTCGGACGTGGTGCCGTTCGGCGTCGAGACGACCGTCGTCTCGAGCCACTCGGGCGCGCCCTTCGGCACGCGCTTCTGGAAGAACGACTTGCCTGCGGCGCCGTCGGGGAATCGCTGCATGAGCGTGGGCCGACCGCCCATGGCCCGCATGATCGGCTCGCCGACGCGCAGGTAGTGCTGGACGAGGTCGAGCTTGGTCTCACCGCGCTCGGGGAAGAAGACCTTGTCGGCGCTGGTGATGCGGACCTCGCGGCCGTCGATCTCGAGCATCACGGGCGGAGGCTTGGCCACGGCCGTGACGGTATCGCTAGAAGACCGTGCGGGCGTCCGCCTCCATCAGCCGTTGTTCGCGCAGGAATCGGAGGATCGCCTGCTCGCGGCTCGGCAGCGGGAGTGAATTGCCGGTCGCTTCGAGTTGCCGCAGCGCTCGGGCCGGGCTGATCTCGGCGACGTACCGGAGTTCATCGTCTGCGGCGAACCCCATGATCCGGGTCCGACCCAGTGCTGCGGTCGTCCGGTAGGCGCCGAGACAGTTCGCCATCGCCACACCCCACTCGAGCAACTCGTCGCCCGTCTTCGGAAGAGCGACGCAGCATCCCGTGTCCGGGACGGCCACGCCCTCCAACGCACTCCAGGCCGCCGGGTAGTCGATGAGACGGTCACCGCGGTCGACGGACAGCGGTGGCGCAGCTCGTCGTCGAGGCGGCGCCGGGATGTCCGGAGGTGGCGGTGGCGTCGGCGGTCGGGCGTCGTGGCGGATGAGTCGTCGTGCCAACTCGATGGTGCCGCCATCGGACTCGAGCGCGGCGACGAGTTCCTCGGCGATCCGTCGGGGCCGGCTGTCCTCGAACATCGCACGGGCACGCACGATGTCGGTGAGCGAGAACGAGACGGCGCCGGGTCGGTGGGGTCGGGTCGTCAGGATCGACGCCAGTTGCTCGGGCCCACAACGATCGGCGGCCATCAACGCGAGCAGGAGCGGCTCCCACGCGATCAGCCCGTCGTCGTCGGGGACCAGCGACTGGGCCAACGCTCTGACGAGCGGTCGGGTGACTCGCGGTCCGAGCGTGGCGCGCGCCGCCGAGCGCGGGTCGTCGTGATGGAGCAATGGCTCGATCGGCAGCGGGACGATCCTGGGCCGCGCGCCTTCGGCGAGGGGACTCCGCAGAAGGGGATAGGCCGAGGCGAGGATCGTCTCGACGAGGTCGGTCTCGCCTGCGGCGAAGAGTTCGCTGTCGAAGATCTGGTGGACCAGGGAGGTGACCTCGGCGACGTCGCGCTCCACGTCGGTGGATGTGGCTGCGATCTCGCCTCGGAGGTCGGCAGTGAACTGCCCGACCGCATGGGTTCGTACCTCTCGCACCGGCCACCAGGAGCGGAGTTCGAGACGGCGACCGGAGCGCACGAGGTCCAGGCCTTGGCGGCGCACCCGACGTTCGGGGTCGAGGCGGTTGCCCGTCGACCCGAGCTCGATCCGTACCCGGCCGTGTCCGAGCGGGTCGACGTCGCCGACAGCGGAGAACCACCTCCCGGTGCTTTCGTCACGACGATGGATCTCAGCCCGGCGGACGGTCAACGGCACGCCACGACCGTATGCGCGCGGCGTGACACCGATGTCGGGTGCAGATGGGTACCGTTCCAACGATGCCCCGTTCTGCTGAGGAGACCAGACGACGGATCCTCGACGCGGCGGAGAGCCGATTCGGTGCAGACGGGATCGCAGGAGCGACGTTCGCCGACATCCTCGAGGAGGCCGGGCAGCGAAACAACAGCGCGATCCAGTACCACTTCGGCGACAGGACGGGTTTGCTCGAGGCGGTCACCGAGCGGCGTGTCGAGCAGATGGCGACGCACCGCGAGGTGTTGGTGGACGCCCTCTCCCCCGAGCCGACGGTGCGCGACCTGGTGGAGGTGATCGTCGGTCCGCTGGCGTCGATGCTCGGCGATCCGGGCGGCGCCGCCTACCTCCGGATCCAGGCAGAGTTGCTGGCGCACCCGAACCGTGACGAACTCCCGAGCCTGCTGTCAGAACCGTGGGCGCGGCCCGGGCTCGAGCGGGTGCAGACGCTCCTGTTCGACGCCTTGCCCGATCACTCGAGGGCATTGGGACGCGTGCGAGCGGTGCTGGTGACGACGCTGATCTTCCATTCACTGGCCGATCGAGCGAGGAATGCTTCGGACGCCGACGATCACGCCGAGTTCGCACGAGGGCTGGTGCACGCGACCGTCGCCATCCTCGAGGCCTCGATGGACTGAGTCGCTCAGACGGGGCGGTCGCCGACGATGCTGGCTCGTTCCATGATCCGGGTCGCCGGCCAGTAGTCGCTGGTGGCGTAGTGCTGCACGGCGCGGTTGTCCCAGAACACGACGTCGCCGGCGCGCCAGTTGTGCCGGAACTGGAACTCGATGGTGTCTGACTGGCGGCACAGCCGGTTGAGCAGATCGAGTGACTCGCCAGCGTCCATCCCCTCGATGTGCGAGACGAAGAAGCGGTTCACGTAGAGCAACTTGCGACCCGTCTCCGGATGTGTTCGGACGACCGGGTGTCGGACGGTCGGGTACTTCTCTCGCATCTCGGCCTTCTGGTCCTCCGCGATGCCGTATCCGAACACCTGGACGTAGTCGTGGATCGCGGTCATCCCATCGATCTGGTCCTTCGTCTCGGCATCGAGCGCCTCGTACGCGGTGTACATGTCGCAGAACAGGGTGTCGCCACCCGACGGCGGGATCTCGACTGCGTGGAGGACGGCGCCGAGGGAGGGTTCTTCTCGCCACGTCACATCGCTGTGCCACCCGTTCTCGAACCCACCGACCTGCTGGCTCTTCTCGAAGCGCACCAGTTCGGGGTTCTTCTCGTTGGAGGGCAGGAAAGGATGGACCTCGAGGTCACCGAACCGGGACGCGAACGCCACATGGGCCGCTGCGTCGAGCAACTGATCGCGGAAGACGATGACCTTGTAGTCGAGCAACGCCTGACGGATCTCGGCGATGACCTCGTCGGAGAGGTCGTCATGGAGCGAGATTCCACTGAGCTCGCCGCCGATGGTCGCGCCGATCGGTCGAGCGTCGAAGTTGTCCCACGTGAGAGCGACCAGACGCTCCCGCTCCTGGCGGAGGTGCTGGAACGGGCCGACCTCGATCCCGAACTGGGGAAGCGACACGCGTTGGCTGAGTCCGGCGCCGGCGGGGTCCTTGGTCCTGGTGCTCATGGCGTCCATTGTAAGAGAGGACTCTTAGAATGCAAGGAGAATCTGTTGCGTACCGTGCGGCCCATGAACGTGCACGTGCTGGGGAACCCGACGGCTCGGGGCGGGACTGGTGACGTCGAGCGCGTCGTCGAACAGTTGGTGGGCCGCGGCATCGACGCCACGCTGCTGTCGGCGACGTCGGCATCGGCATCGGCATCGGCGGAGGAAGCCCGTCGCGCGGTCGCCGAAGGAACCGAGAGACTGATCGCAGTGGGCGGCGACGGTCTCGTTCGCATTGCGTTGCAGGCCGTGGCCGAGACCGACGTCGTCCTGGGCCTCGTTCCCCAGGGGACCGGCAACGACTTCGCCCGCGCCCTCGGGCTCCTCGAGGGTTCGCTGGAAGATCACGTGGCGAGCGCGCTCGATCCCGGTGTGCCGATCGACGCCATGCGCACCAACCACGGTTGGGTCGCATCGGTGGCCACGATGGGTTTCGCCGGCGACGTCACCGAGCGGGCGAACAACCTGCGGTGGCCGCGTGGCGCGCAGCGCTACACCGTCGCCACCCTGCTCCAACTCCCGCGGCTGCGGACGGTGCGAGCCACGATCGAGATCGACGGTGTCGTTCACGATGCGGACACCACGATGATGTCGATCGGCAACACGCCGTACTTCGGCGGCGGGATGAAGACCTGTCCTGGGGTCTCCCCGATCGACGGCAAGCTCGAGGTCGTGGTGATCGGCGACGTGGGCCGCGGCACGTTCCTCAGCGTCTTCCCGAAGGTGTTCAAGGGCGGGCACGTACGGCACCCCGAGGTGACCGTCTACTCGTGCGAGCGGGTGACGATCGCCAGCGACGACGACGTCCTCATGTGGGCCGACGGCGACGAACTCGGCTCCATGCCCGTCACCTGCGAAGCCGCTGCCGGCGCGGTTCGCGTCGCTGGTGCCCTGGTCTGAAACCCGATCGTCCGCCGGTGGCGATGCCGATCGTTGCTCGTAGTCTCTGACGCATGGACATGGAATATCGTCGTCTCGGAAATTCCGGCCTCAAGGTCAGCGTGCTCTCCTTCGGGAGCTGGGTCACCTTCGGTCCGCAACTCGACTCCGGTCTCGCTGCCGACTGCATGGCAGCCGCCTGGGATGCGGGGTGCAACTTCTTCGACAACGCCGAGGCCTACGCCGGTGGCGAGTCGGAGCGGCTGATGGGCGAAGCGTTCGCGGCCAACGACTGGAAGCGTCATGAGTACGTCGTGTCGTCGAAGTTCTACTGGGGCATCCACGACTCGCCGAACACCAAATTGACCCTCAACCGCAAGTACCTCCTCGACGCCATTCCCGCGTCGCTCGAGCGGATGGGTCTCGAGTATCTCGACCTCGTCTACTGCCACCGCGCCGATCCGGACACGCCCATCGAGGAGACGGTGTGGGCCATGTCCGACGCCATCGACCGCGGCTGGGCCCACTACTGGGGCACGTCGGAGTGGAGCGCCGACGAGATCCGTGCGGCCTACGAGATCGCCGAGCGTCACCATCTCCACAAGCCGGTCATGGAGCAGCCGCAGTACAACATGCTCACGACTCGCAAGGTCGAGAAGGAGTACGCCCGGCTCTACGAAGACATCGGCCTCGGTCTCACGACCTGGTCGCCGCTTGCGTCCGGCCTCCTCAGCGGCAAGTACATCGACGGGATTCCTGAGGATTCACGCGCGGCGCTCGACGGCTACGAGTGGATCAAGGACATGGTCTCCGACGAGGAGGCCAACGAGAAGGTGAAGCAACTGCGCGACCTGGCCGAGGAGCTCGACGCCACCCCGGCACAGGTCGCCATCGCCTGGTGCGCCAAGAACCCCAACGTCTCCTCGGTGATCACCGGCGCCAGCAAGGTGGAGCAGGTGGTCGAGAACATGCGGTCGATGGACGTGCTCGCCCGGATGACCGACAAGACCATGGAACGCATCCGCGAGATCGTGTAGCCGCCGTGAGGCAGACTGCCCGACCATGATCGTCGTTTCAGGAATCGTCCAGGTCGCTCCGTCCGACCACGCCGCCGCCGCAGAGCTCATGAAGACGCTCGCTGCCGAGACCGCCAAGGAGTCCGGCAGCATCAGCTACGCCTTCTACGCCGACCTCGAGACAGAGGGGAAGTTCCGCGTGTTCGAGGAATGGGAGAGCGACGAGGCAATGGGTGCGCACTTCGCCGAGCCGCACATGGCCGAATTCATGGGTGCACTCGGTGCGCTCGAGGTCGTCGGCACGGCGATCGACAAGTACGAGGGCAGCGAGAAGTCCAAGTTGATGTGAGTCGCAAACGTCCCACGATCGACCTCCTCGAGTTCGTTCCGGGTGAGGGCGACCGTGGGGTCGTTGCCGTCATGGAGGAGCTCTCCGACGGCAGCGGCTGGCTGACGTTCGACCCGGCCTTCGACGAGCGGTTCCCTCCGCCGCAGCAGACGACGTTCGGTCGTCTGATGAGCGGTCGTGGGCCTGCGATCCCGCGCGCCAACTGGGTGCCCGCAGACCAGGATCGGCGTCGCCCGGAACCGGTGTCGGTCGGGATCCTGCATGCCACCGGCGCCCAGGCCGTCGACCGCCTGGCCGAGAAGGAGATCGTCGTCCCCGAACGCTGGAAGGTGGTCGCTGATCACTCGAAGCGTGGGCTGGTCCTCTGGGTGCCGATCGACATCCCCCACGCCGAGGTGCTCACCTGGATGCACACCGCCGCTCGTGCGCTCACGCGTGTCCCCCTCGAGGAGCAGTGGCGCGTCGCCGTTCACCGCCGATAGCGGAGTCGATCACCCCCAGAAGTTGACGGTGACCCACAGTTGGCCGCCGCTGTCGACGGTGCAGCCGACGCCAGCGTGGGTGTGACCCGGTTGGAGGATTGCGTCGCGATGGCCTGGTGAGTCCATGAATGCGTCGAACAGACTTGCGTTCGAGCCGTGGGCGCGGCCGACGTTCTCGCCCGCACGGACCGCCTCGGGGCGGGCTGCGAACACCTGTGAGCCGTAGTCGGGGTTGTGCTGGAGGTCCTGCCGGCGAGCGAGCTCGTCGCTCCAGCGTCGAGCGATCGGGACGATTCGGCCGTCCGCTTGTAGTGGCGCTGTTCCGCGTTGGGCACGAGCACCGTTCATCCGGTCGAGCATCTCCTGCTCGCACGCAGTCATGGCCGCCGACTCGCTCGTCGTCTGTGCGGGTGCGGGTGCGGGTGCGGGTGCCGGAGCCGGGGCCGGGACTGGTGCGGGAGCTGGCGCAGGCGGCGGCGGTGCGGGCGTCGTCGTCGGCGGCGGCGGTGCGACGGTGGTCGGCGGCGTGGTGATGGGGGGCGTCGTCGTCGGTGCGACGGCCTGCTCCGCTGCGGCAGAAACCGGCACGACCGGCGGGGCATCGGTCGTCGATGCGGCGATGATCACGGCTCGGGTGGCCTCGACCGCTGGCGGGGTCGATCCCCGAACACCGGCAGTGATCACGCCGATGGTGCCGACGAGGACGATCAGGACGGCGGTGAGGCGGCGGAGTAGCGGGTGGGTCACGCAGAGTCATTCGCTGTGGCGTGCGTCACTCCCTGCGATCTCGATGCGGAACGTGCTGGATTCTCCGAAAAATGCGGGCAAAACAGACACAACGGTCGCTTTCGAGGCCTGATCGCCGAGTGCGCGCCGATGAGGTTTGCCCCGCCACCGACGCACGGGGAGACTCTGGCGGTGACTGCCGACCTGGAACTCGCGACGTTCGCCCAGATGATGGCCCTCGAGTCACACGGCGCAGACACCTTTGTCGGGGTGGGACCGCGGTACCCGTGGGGTGGGCTCTATGGCGGCCAGATCGTGGCGCAGTCGCTCCGGGCAGCGGGACTCACGGTCGACGATGGGTACCTTCCGCACTCGCTGCACGCCTACTTCATCCGGCCCGGCGACCACACCGAGCCGATCCGGTTCGAGGTCGATCGCATCCGTAACGGACGGTCGTTCACGACTCGTCGCGTCGTGGCCCGTCAGTCGATCGGGGCGATCCTGAACCTGGCGGCCTCGTTCCACGTCCCGGAGGACGCGGTCGATGTCCAGCCGTTGGCGATTGCGCCCGGCGTCGGGCCAGTCGACTCGTACCTCTCGAACTCGTGGAGCCACGTCTTCGAGCGGCGGCACGTGGACGGCGAGGTGGGTGACCCGAACCGAGCGGCAGCGAGGGCGTGGATGCGGATGACCGAGCCGGTGCCCGCCGATGCGCTGACACAGGCCTGTGCCCTCGCCTATCTGTCCGACGACCTCCCGACCGAGGCCGTCGTGGCCGATCATCCGATCAAGACGTCGGTCTCCGACGAGGCCGAATTCGACCGGACCTTCATGTCCGCCAGCCTCGATCACGCGATCTGGTTCCACCGCCCCCTCGACGCCGGTGCTTGGCACCTGCACGACCTGCGCAGCCGAGGTCTCACCAAGTCACGTGGTCTGGCCACCGGCGAGGTGTTCTCGGACGACGGCACGCACGCGGCGACGATCACACAAGAAGTCCTCCTTCGCGTCCGGCGCTGAAGCAGGAGTGCTCAGGTGGGGGCGGGTTGCGCTCCCCGCACCAGCCGACCGGGCAACGCGCCGGTCGGCGAACCATCGGCGTAGGTCTCCTGGCCGGCGACGATCGTGTGGCGATAGCCCGTGGCTCGTTGGAGCACCCGTCGGCCACCGGCGGGGAGGTCGTGGTGCATCTCGGGGCGAGCGACTGCCAGGCGATCGAAGTCGATGACGTTGACGTCAGCTCGGTAGCCGGGGGCGAGGACGCCGCGGTCGTCGAGGCCGACCGTCGTCGCCGTCGCTTGCGTGTGCTGGTTCACGAGCCATTCGAGCTCGAAGAGCTCGCCTCGCGAGCGGTCGCGACCCCAGTGGGTGAGGAGGAATGTCGGGAAGCTGCCGTCGCAGATCGTTCCGACGTGGGCGCCGCCATCGGAGAGGCCGGGGACGGTGTGGGGGTGAGCCAGCATGTCGCGGGTGGCGTCGAGGTTGCCGTCGGCGTAGTTCAGGAAGGGCACATAGAGCATGGCGGCACCGTCGTCCTCGAGCAGGAAGTCGTAGACCCACTCCTCAGGGGCGACGCCAGCGTGAGATGCCACCGCGGCGGCCGAGGATTCGGTGTCGGGCTCGTAGTCCGGCGGATCGGTGAGCGGGAACATCCGGTCGAAGACGCCGATGATGCCGCCGCCGGTCTTGGTGCTCTTCTGCTTCTCGTGGTTCTCGAGCATCCGGCGCCGGAAGTCGGGGTCACGCATCGTCGTGACCTTCTCCGCGAGCGGCAGCAGCGCGATCTCGCCCCACACCGGGTTCATCATGAACGGGTTCAGCGTGCAGTCGAGGCCCATGAGCAGCCCGATTGCTCGTGGTGCGACCTGACCTCGCATGGTGAATCCGTCGAGGTTGGCCTGGGTGATCCGCGCGAGGAGGCCGGTGTGGCTGTCGGGCGCGAGCGGACTCTGCGCGACCGTGAACGACAGCGGCCGCCCGGACGAGCGCATCATCTCGACGAGGGTGTCGAACTCGTACTCGGCATCGATGAAGTCGCCGACCATCTGGAGGACGCCGGTGCCGGTCGTGCCGATCGCCTCCGCGATGCCGACGAGTTCGGCGCGTTCGGCGGTGAGGGTCGGCGTGAACTCGCCCGTGCTCGCACGGTGGTTGCGGGTTCGTGATGTCGTGAACCCGAGGGCGCCCGCGTCGATGCCGGCCGCAGCGATGCGACCCATCTCGGCGATCTCCTCCGGCGTGGCGACTGATTCGTGGTCGGCGCCTCGCTCTCCCATCACATGCAACCGCAGTGCGGCGTGCGGAACCTGCGCGGCCACGTCGATGTCGTGTGGTCTGGCGTCGACCGCGTCGAGGAACTGGTCGAACCCGTTCCATGTCCACGGGAGGCCCTCGGAGAGCGCGGCGCCGGGGATGTCTTCGACGCCCTCCATGAGCTGGATGAGCCGCTCGTGGTCCTTGTCGTGCACCGGAGCGAAGCCCACCCCACAGTTGCCCATCACGACGGTGGTGACGCCGTGCCACGACGACGGCTGGAGCCGCTCGTCCCAGGTGGCCTGGCCGTCGTAGTGACAGTGGATGTCGACGAAGCCTGGAGTCACGAGCGCGCCGTCGGCGTCGATCTCGCGTTTGCCGGTGCCCTCGACCGTGCCGACCTGCGTGATCAGGCCTCCGCTGATCGCCACGTCGGCGACCCGCCGCGGTGCGCCGGTGCCGTCGATGACGGTGCCGTTGCGGATGACGAGATCGTGTTCGGCCATGAGTTCAGTCAACCAGCGATTGGTAGACGGCGGCCCGTAGTTGCCTGCGGATCGGGTAGGTCGACGACGGCAGGAGCTGGGTCATCAGGATGAACACGAGTTCCTCGGCCGGGTCGATCGAGAACACGGTCGACGCAGCACCGCCCCAGCCGTAGTCGCCGACGGAACCGATCCCGGCGTTCTCGGCCGGCGACTCGTTGACGCTGAATCCGAGGCCGAATCCCAGACCTTCCATGGCGACCTCGGCGAAGCCGACCTGACCCATCTGATTGAGGGTCTTGCCCTCGGGGAGATGGTTGGCGGTCATGAAGTCGACCGTGCGGGGCCCGAGCAGACGGACGCCGTCGAGCACGCCCCCGTTGATGAGCATCTGGGTGAAGCGGTGGTAGTCGGCCATGGTCGACACCAGGCCGCCGCCACCGGACAGCATGGGCGGCGGCTTGAGATAGCCGCTCTTGTCCCACTGGTCCATCTTCGCCGTGTTGCCACCGAAGAAGAGGTAGTTGGAGGTGAACCGGTCGCGTCGGTCCTCGCCGTCGACCCAGAAGGCGGTGTCGGTCATGCCCAGCGGCTCGAAGATGCGCTCGCGGAAGAAGTCGTCGAGCGACTGCCCGGAGATGGCTTCGACGATTGCGCCACAGACGTCGGTCGACATCGAGTAGCACCAGCGATCGCCGGGGGAGAACTGCAGCGGCAGCGTGCCCAACAGGTCCATCGTCTCGGTCAGCGAGAGCTTGTTGGGGGAGAAGTCGCCGAGGCTGTGCTTGCGGTAGATGGCATCGACGGCGTGTTGGTGCTGGAAACCGTAGGTGAGACCGGACGTGTGGCGGAGCACGTCGTGCACCGTCATCTCTCGATCGGCCTCCCGGGTGATGGGGTTGACCTCGTTGCCGCTCTCGAAGACGCGGAGTCCGTCGAACGCCGGGATGAACCGCGACACCGGGTTCTCGAGGAGGACCTTGCCCTCCTCGTACAGCATCATCAGCGCCACGCTCGTCACCGGCTTGGTCATCGAGTAGATGCGGTAGATCGAGTCGTCTCTGATGGGACGGCCGTCTTCGACGTCGGCATGACCGTAGATGTCGTGATGGACGATCTGGCCTCGTCGCGACATGACGAACTGCACGCACGGAAACTTCCCGGAGTCGACGTACTCGTGCGTGACTGCGTCGATTCGGGCAAGTCGGGCAGGGTCGACGCCGACCTCGGTGGGGTCGACGGTGGGCGCGGTCGCTGGAGCAGACATCGAGACGACCATACGACGAGGCAGGCCACTTGACCAGTGGGTCAAGTACCGGCTTCGATGACCCCATGACCGCCGTCGAAACGCCAGCCAGCAACCCGGGAACCGAGGCCGCTCGCGTCGAGCAGGCCGTCGATGCATTCCTCGCTGCCAACGACCCGTCGTCCATGGACAAGGTCGACTACCGAGGAGCGCTCTACGACGCCGGGCTCGCGTGGCTCCACTTCCCCGAGGGATGGGGTGGCCTCGGTGTCGCACCCACCCATCAGAAGATCGTCGAGCAGAAGACTCGTGCCGCTGGCGCTCCCAGCATCGACGCCACCCAGTTCTTCGGGCTCGCACTCGCCGGACCGACCGTCGTCAGCCACGCATCGGACGACCTCAAGTCCCGGTCGCTCCGTCGGATGTTCACCGGCGAGGACTCGTGGTGCCAGCTGTTCTCCGAGCCCGGCGCCGGATCCGACCTCGCTGGTCTCGCGTGCAAGGCGGTCCGTGACGGTGACGAGTGGATCGTCACCGGCCAGAAGGTGTGGAACACCATGGCGCACCTCGCCGACAAGGGCATGCTCGTGGCGCGGACCGACCCCGACCAGCCCAAGCACAAGGGCCTCACCTACTTCATGGTCGACATGCATGCGCCGGGCGTCGAGGTCCGACCACTGCGGCAGATCACCGGCGAGGCCGAGTTCAACGAGGTGTACCTGACCGAGGTCCGCATCCCCGACGCCGACCGAATCGGCGACGTGGGCGACGGCTGGCGGGTGTCGATGACCACGCTGATGAACGAGCGCACGTCGATCGGTGGCGGGGGTGGCGGTGGACCTCGTCCCGCCGGCTCCGGCCCCATTGCCGAGGTGGTGCGGATCTGGAACGAGGAACTCGCCGAGCACCGTCGCACGCCGGCCACCCGCGAGAAGCTCATGGATCTCTGGATCCGTGCCGAGGTGCTCCGCCTCACCAATGTCCGAGCGGGTCAGAACCGCAAGGCCGGAAATCCCGGTCCCGAGTCGTCGATCGCCAAGCTGGCAATCGCGCTCATCAACAAGGACATCTACGAGTTCTGCGTGAACATGCTCGGTGCCGATGGGCTCATCGGATACGACTTCGACATGCGTCGAGCCGACGCCGTCGGCCTCGAAGGGCCTCCGGGCTCGAGTCGCAAGATGTTCCTCCGGTCGCGTGCCAACTCCATCGAGGGCGGCACGTCCGAGATCATGAAGAACATCTTGGGCGAGCGGGTGCTGGGCCTTCCGGGCGAACCCCGGGTCGACAAGGCGATGGCCTGGAAGGACGTGCCGCGCTGATGGCTCAGATCGAGGTCGGCTCGCTCACCCTGGAGTACGAACGTCAAGGGAGTGGGGAACCGCTGCTTTTGATCATGGGGCTCGGCGCCCAACTGACTGCGTGGCCGATCGAGCTCGTCGAAGGTCTCGCAGGTCGGGGCTTCGACGTGATCCGGTTCGACAACCGCGACGCCGGGCTCAGCTCCACCGACGACTGGGAGCCGCCTTCGGCGGTGAAGGCGTTTCTCCGAAAGCTGTTCCGCCGCCCGATCGAGACTGGTTACGTCGTCGACGACATGGCTGACGACGCCGCGGGTCTCCTCGACGCGCTCGGCATCGAGTCCGCTCACGTCGTCGGTGCATCGATGGGCGGCATGATCGCTCAGGCGTTGTCGATCGGCCATCCACACCGTGTCCGCAGCCTCACGTCGATCATGTCGAACCCGGGCGATGGCAGCGGCGGCATCGCCCCGAAGATCTTGCTGAAGTTCGCCCGTCGGCCCGAGCCGACCCGCGAGAGTGCTGTCGATCAGGCGATCGAGACGTTCCGGGCCATCTCTGGCCCGCACTTCGACGCCGACGAGTACCGACCGCTGGCCGAGGCCGCCGTGGCTCGGAGCTTCCTTCCAGAAGGACTGGCTCGACAGACAGCCGCCATCATGGCCAGCCCTGATCGCGTGCCTGGTCTGCGTCGCGTGACGGCACCGACGCTCGTCGTCCACGGCCTGGTCGATCCTCTCGTCCAGCCCAGCGGCGGCATCCGGACGGCCGAAGCAGTGCCGGACTCACGATTGCTCATGTTCAACGACATGGGCCACGACCTGCCAGCGCCCCGTCTCCCCGAGATCCTCGACGCCATCGCTGCAGTCGCTGCTCGTTCTGGACAGCGTCAATCCTCAGCGTCGACATCGATGACGTGACGGTCGATCCGCACGCCGGTTTCTCCGAGTCCGTCGATCGTGATGCGGTCGTAGGCGATGAGCTCGTTGGTGTCTGGGTCGAAGTACAAGAGCGTGGCGGTGAGCGGTTCCGGGTCGTCGGCCTGGAGCCCGCGTAGACCGGCGCCGCCGGTCGAGCCCTCGACGAGCACTCTCGTCGACCCCAGGGAGTCCTCCTTGGCGTTGTGCGTGTGCCCGGCGAGCACCAGCGGCACCTCGTTCTCGAGATCGGTCGCCATGCGCGGGTCGTGCACCATCACGACGTCGATCGGGGGATGTCGATCATTCGCCAGTTCGGCGGCGACCTCGGCGGCAGCGGCCTCGGCGAGCGCTTGCTCGACGTCTTTGCCCGACTCCTGATCCTTGTTGGGCGTGTACCGCGTGTCGGCCGTGCCCCAGAACCGAATGCCGGCGACGGTCTCGGCATCGCCGTCGAGAACCACGGCGTTGGGCTGCTCGGCGATCTCGCGCTGCGTGGCGCTGGAGTCGTGGTTCCCCCGCACCCACACGTAGGGGATGCCGATGTCGCCGACGCGTGCGAGAAGGCGGGTCTCGGGTTCGGTGCCCCAGTCGGTTGTGTCGCCGGTGTCGGCGATCGCGTCGATGTCGAACTGGCCGACCAGCAGTTCGATCACGTCGAACGCATGTGGGTTCAGGTGGATGTCGCTCACGTGGAGCACCCGCACCGTGTCGTCGTCGGCGGCAAAGGTCGGCAGTCCCTGGGCGGCTCGATACAGCGTGACCACGTTGCCGACGAGGTCGGTGAGCTGCGCCTGGTACTGGCCGAACTCTTCGACGATCCCTTCGACGTCGCCGACGGCAGTCGGCGCGACGGTCAGCAGACCCGAGTACGTCGGTTCCGCCACCGCCTCGGCATCGAAGGTGGCGTAGGTCGCCCCTCCGAGGATGCCGGCAAGGACTGCGCCCGTGGCCGCGCCGGAGAGGAGTGATCGGAGTCTGGGTGCTGCTGCGAACCCGGCGACCGCGCCGCCGATGACAGCGACGAGCGCCGTCCGCAAGGCGATGCGCTCCAGCGCACGCCGAGCGTCGGCCGCGATGTCGTCCTCCAGCGACTCGAGCACGCCGGGGTCCTCTGCGATCCGTTCAGCTTCGTCGAGCCGGAGCTCGTCGACCCGCAGGGTCAACCCGATGGGAGAGTCGTGGGTATCGAGCTCGATCGTCCCGAGCGGGGCCAATCGCACCAGGGTCTCGCCGGAGAGCGCGGGTCGGGTGGACAGCGTGGTGTCGAACGGGCCGATCGGAGCGTGCACGTTGCCGGCCACGACGATGGCGAGGGAGGCGCCCACCAGCGCCACGACGGTGGTCCGCAACGCGGTGGCAATCCGTTGAAGACGCACGACGACATTCATACCCCCTTCGACGTCAGCGAGACCGACGAATGTCCTGGACGAGAAGCAATCTCGGAGTCAATCGCACGCTCGACACTCTCCCAGAACTGTTGCCCATCTGGTCGGTAGGTGGTCGGAGATCGTCGAACTCAGGCCCGAGGTGTACCGCGGGGAAACGGGATTTCGGCGCGGGTTGCCAGACGCGTGGGCTGGGACGACGTCTTTCAGCGTTCTGGACCCACGCGTGGCGTCCGGAGCGTGACGTGTGGGCTCAGAACACCGTCAACCGCGTCCTGGACCCACACGTCCGACCGAACCGCATCGGTACTGCTGGTGTCGAGTCGAAAGTGGCAACAACGTGGCGATTCGTACCCAACCAGCCGGTACCGACTCGGTCAGCGCCCTCGGAACTCGGGCGGTCGCTTCTCGAGGAAGGCCTGCACACCCTCCGTGTGATCTTCGGTCCGGAACAACTCCGCGAGCGTAGAGCTCACCCAACTCCCGAGCTCCGCCCAGTCGGGGTCGAGCGCCTGACGAAGGCCGCGCTTGATCGCCTGGACCGCAAGTGGTGGTCGAGCGGCGATCTCCTGCGCCAGTGCCATGGAGACGAGCAGTAGTTCGTCGTGATCGACGACCGACGACACCATGCCGACGCGCTCGGCTCGCTCCGCGTCGATGACCGCACCGGTGAACAGGAGCATGGCGGCGGTCTCGCGCCCGACCAGCTGCGCGAGCCGGGCGAGGCCAGCGACGTCGGAGACCAGCCCACGGAGGACGAAGAGCTCGCCGAACTTCGCACGCTCCGAGGCGATGCGGATGTCGGCCATGAGTGCGAGCTCCATGCCCCACCCGACCGCAGCCCCGTTCACCGCGGCGATGACGGGAACGTCGGTGTGCAGCAGCACATCGGCTGCCGGGGTCAGTCGAGGCACCTTCGCCAGTGCTTCGATCGGCGGTCCTGACGGACCGGCCATGACCTGCTTCACGTCGTCGCCCGAACAGAACGCTGGGTCAGTGCCCGTGATGACGAGGCACCGAGCCGTTGTCTCCCGCACCGCCCGTTCGAGCTCGCCGTACAACTCGAAGGTGAGCGCATTCATCGATTCGGGTCGGTCGAGCATCAGCACCTCGACGTCGCCGTGTCGTTCGATGCGGAGGCCGGGTTCGCTCATCCGTGAGACCGTATCCGTGCTGCCTTGACCGATCGGTCAACTATGGTCCGCGCCATGAGCTTGCTGGATGGAGTGGACCTGTCAGACCCGGAGTTCTGGATGCGCTCGTGGGCCGAACGCGATGCAGTGTTCGACGCCATGCGCGAGGAGGAGCCGGTCAAGTTCTTCGAGGAACCCGACATCGCGATCCTGCCGCAGGGACCTGGCTACTGGGCGCTGACCCGCCATGCCGACGTCGTCGAGGCCAGCCGCAAGGCCGACCTGTTCTGCTCCGGCCAAGGCGGCTCGAACATCGGCGACGTACCGGACGAGATGCTCGAGTTCCTCGGGTCGATCATCAACATGGACGACCCGCGTCATGCCAAGCAGCGCAAGATCGTGGCTCGCGGCTTCACGCCCCGGGTGCTCGAGAACCTCAAGCACGATGTCGAACGCGCCGCGGTCGAGATCGTCGACGAGATCGCCGAGAAGGGGGAGTGCGACTTCGTCACCGACGTCGCCGCGCTGCTGCCGCTCCGGATCATCCTCGACCTGCTCGGTATCCCTCGTTCGGAGGAGAAGTTCATCTTCGACCGGACCAACATCATCCTCGGACTCGGCGACGAGGAGTACGTGCCGAACCAGGATCCGATGGCCGTCATGGGCTCGCTCTTCCAGGCGGGCCAGGACCTGACGGGAATGGTCGCCGAACTCGGAGCTGAGCGTCGCAAGAATCCGGGCGACGACATCATCTCCCTGCTGGTGAATGCGCAGGACGAAGGTGACGGTGTCCTGACCGACGAGGAACTCGGTTCGTTCTTCGTCCTCCTCGTCGTCGCCGGCAACGAGACCACGCGCAATGCGATCGCCCACGGCCTCCACTGGATGACGCAGAACCCCGAGCAGAAGCAGTGGTGGTGGGACGACTTCGACGCTCGCGCACCGCAGGCGGTCGAGGAGATCGTCCGCTACTCGTCGCCGGTGATGCACTTCCGGCGCACCTGCACCACCGATGGCACCATGCTCGGCGGCCGTGAGTTCTCCGCAGGCGAGAAGGTCGTCCTCTGGTACGGCGCCGCCAACCGGGACCCGTCGGTCTTCGAGGACCCCCATCGCTTCGACCTGTCGCGACCGATGGAGTCGATCAAGGACCACGTCGGATTCGGCGGCCCCGGACCGCACTTCTGCCTCGGCGCGCACCTCGCCCGCCGCGAGATCACGCTCATGTTCCGCGAGCTCCAGCAGCGTCTCCCCGACATCCACGCCGTCGGCGAACCCGACCGTCTGAAGTCGAGCTTCATCAACGGCATCAAGCACCAGAAGGCCGAGTTCACGCCCGCCGGGGGCTGACGATGCCCGACTTCCCGAACTACACCCAACAGGTCGGCGATGCGATGCTCGAGCCGGGCGAGCTGACCGAGACGGGCCTCATGGGCTTCCTCGCCATCCGTCACGTCTCGTTCGGGCCGGGAACCATGGTGGCCGAGATCGACGTCCGCGACGACCTGTTGACGCCCTTCGGAACGCTGCACGGCGGGGTGATCTCCGCCCTTGCTGATCACGTGCTCGGGTCGGTCATGTATCCGGTCATCGCCCGTGGTCAGTGGGCGGCGACGACCGAGTTCAAGCTCAACCTGTTGCGACCGGTGCGCGAGGGCGTGCTGCGGGCGTCTGCCGAGATCATCTCGATGAGTCGACGCATGGCCGTCATCCGGATCGACATCACCAACGGTGATCGACTGGCCGGAGCGGCGCAGGGAACGGTGTCGATCCAGGACCCGAGGTAGCCGGTCACAGCATCGGCATATCGTTCGGGCATGGCCTCCTGGAACGACATCGAGATGGCTGCGCCTGACCTGGCGACGCTGGTGCGGGAGCGCTTCGACGCCCATCTCCACAAGACCATGGCGACGATCCGCCGAGACGGTTCACCACGGATCGGCGGTACCGAGGTGCTGTTCGCCGACGGCGACGTGTGGATCGGGTCGATGGGCGGAG
>JBBSLH010000009.1:0-30732 GCA_038255425.1 Acidimicrobiales bacterium | reverse complement strand
TGTCATCTGGCGCTCGTCGACATCGACGCTGCGACGCTCGAAGGCACCGCCGAGGTCCTCCGGGACGGAGGGTGCCGAGTGACCACCCACGTCGCCGACGTCACCGACGCCGATCGGATGAGCTCGCTGGCCGACGACGTGGTGGGAGCCCACGGTGGCTGCAACATCCTGGTGAACAACGCCGGCGTCACCTCCGCCGGGGCGTTCGAGGACGAGACCCTCGACGACCTCCGTTGGATCGTCGACATCAACGTGTGGGGCGTGGTGCACGGTTGCCGCGCGTTCCTGCCGATGCTGCAGCGGGCCGACGAGGCCCACATCGTGAACCTGTCGAGCATGGTCGGCCTTCTCGGCCTGCCGCAGAACGCGTCTTATTCACTGACCAAGGGTGCGGTCCGGTCGTTCAGCGAGAGCCTGCGCAACGAACTCGCCGGCGCCAACATCGGTGTGACCACCGTGTTCCCCGGAGCGATCCACACCAACATCACGAACGCCGCCAGGGGATCCCAGGCCTCCCGTCTAGCCGGACTCGGTCGATCGCGCCTGGCGCCGATCATGATGCGGCCACCGTCGTCGGTGGCGAACGGCATCGTGAGGGCGATCGAACGCAACCGAGGACGAGTCGTCGTCGGCCCCGACGCCCACCTCTTGTCCGTATGGTCGCGGATAGCCCCCGGCCGCGCCCGCCTGATCGCCCGACTGACAGACCGGGTCTGACGATGGAACCGACACACGAACGAGAGCTCACCGAGCCAGTCGACCTCTGCACTCCGGACGGACGCCACCTCGCGCCGGGGGCGAGAGGCTGGTCCAGGACTCCGCTGCACACCGGGAATCTGCGTGGTCGCTGGGGACGCAACAAGCGTTGGGACTACTGGGCGATCCTGGCCGGGGACCTCGTCGTCGCGATCACCTATGCCGACGTCGACTATCTGGGCATGGCCACCATCTGGTGGTGCGACCTCGGCACGGGCGAGACGGGTGGCAAGCCGATCGACCTGCTGTTCGCCCGCGGCGTCGCGCTGCCCGACCGGCCCGGAACGACACCGCTGACGTATCGGGGCAAGGGCGCGACCATCGACATCGTCGACGATCCCGAAGGCACCACCGTCGCCGCGACGTGGACCGAGAAGGACGGACGACTCGGTCGGATCAGCCTGCGGGTCGACCTCCCGGCCGGTCACGAGTCGGTCAACGTCGTCATCCCCTGGTCCGACCGCAGGTTCCAGTACACGTCCAAGCACCAGGCTCGGCCCGCTCGTGGATCGCTGACGGTGGGCGACGAACGCCGGGGCATCGGTGTCGACGAGGGTGGCGGCGAGGCCTGGGGCGTGCTCGACGTCGGCCGCGGTCGCTGGCCGTACGCCACGCGTTGGAACTGGGGTGGCGGCGCGGGGCGTAGCACCGGCGGATCCGTCGTCGGCGTGCAGTTCGGGGCGAAGTGGACCGAGGGAACGGGCTTCACGGAGAACGGCGTAATCATCGACGGCCGCGTGACCAAGATCGGCCAAGAACTCACCTGGACCTACGACTGGGACCGCCCCCTCGAGCCGTGGCGTGTCTACCACCCAGACGGCAGCCTCGACCTCACCCTCACCGGTAGGCACGACCGTCACAGCAAGGTCAACGCCGTGGTCCTGGCTACCGAGGTCCACCAGGTGTTCGGGAATTGGCAGGGACACATCACCGACGACGACGGCACCGTGCACGAGGTCGAGGAGCTGCAGGGCTTCGCAGAGGAATCGCGGTCGCGCTGGTGACCGCCGACGAAAGCGAGATTCCGGCGATCGAGCCCTGGAGAACAGCGGCTCCCGACTGAGCTGCTCGTGGTGCCTGGCCGTGGTGTCCCGGGGTCGGCGACAGCCAGTGACTGGCTCCTCGAGCACGGAGCGTGGTCATCGAGAGGTCCGCCGACGCCGGTCTTCGCGGAGGTCTTTTCGAGCTAGTTGCACGCCAACTGCACGGACGGCGATTTCGGCATCGAACGCTCCTGGGCAGGTCAGCCCGGAAATGTGGGGTGACCTGCGCCTTTGCGATGGAGCCCGAGACCGGATTCGAACCGGTGACCTGCTGTTTACAAGACAGCTGCTCTAGCCAACTGAGCTACTCGGGCGAATGCGTCATGCTATGCCCACGCAAGGCATCCGAGAACTGACCAGGGGGACACCGTGAGCGTGATCGAGACCACACCACCGACCATCCATCGAGGCGAAGGGGACCTCCCGTTCGTCGACATCGGGGAGGGGTCCACGCTGCAACTGCTCCAGGTCGACTTGGCCCAGGGCGTGTGGGTCGTCCGCAACCGATTCGAGCCCGACTCGACCATCCAGACCCACAAGCACACCGGTCACGTGTACGCCTTCACGCAGACCGGAAGCTGGCATTACCTCGAGAGTCCCGAGGCAGTGAACACCGCCGGGTCGTATCTCTACGAGCCTGCCGGCTCCACCCACACGCTCCACGTCCCGGCAACGAACGACGGCCCGACCGACGTGTGGTTCACGATCCACGGCGCGAACCTCAACCTCGACGAGAACGGCCAGGTCGAGATGGTGATCGACGCGCATGCGATCCTCGAGTTCTACCGGGCGTTGTGTGCCGATCAGCACGGCATGGCCGACCCGCCGGTCGTCGTCGTGCAGTCGAGTCCCGACGCCCTGGCCTGAGCGATGAAAGCCGTCGAACCGACGCGGCATCCACTGAACACATCGTTCGACTGGCCGAGCCCGACGCCACCGTTCAGCACCCTCACCGAAGCGCAGGCCACGAGCTTCGACGAGCACGGCTATGTCGTGATCGAGGGCATCTTCACCCCGGAGGAGATCGCCGACGTGACGGCGGTGCTCGACCAACGCGAGGCCGAGGTCGAGGCGTTTCTCCTCGGCATGGAGAACGAGCGCTTCAGCATTGCCGAAGCGGGCGCGATCACCTTCGCCCCCAACCTCGCCCACAAGGACGACATGCTGCGATCGTTCGCGTTGCACGAGGGCCTGCTCGGTCTGTGTCGTGACCTCGTCGGGCCCGATGTCGATCTGTACTGGGATCAGGCCGTCTACAAGAAGCCGCAGAAGCCACGCCGGTTTCCCTGGCACCAGGACAACGGCTACACGCTCGTCGACCCGCAGTACTACCTCACCTGTTGGGTTGCCCTGACCGACGCCACGATCGACAACGGGTGCCCGCAGGTCGCGCCCGGACTACACCGCATGGGCACCTTGCAGCATCACTACGTCGACCCGCTCGGCTGGCAGGTCTTCGACGAAGCGCCGTCGGTGCAGGTGGCGCCGGTGGCGTCGGGGGGAGTTGTCGTCTTCTCGTCCTTGACACCGCATCTGACGGGACCGAACACGACGCCGGACGTCCGCAAGGCGTACATCCTGCAGTACTCGCCAGCCGATGCCGTGCTCGTCTCGAACGACGGCGGCAAGACCATCGACCGGCGACCCGTGGCCGAAGCGTCGCACGTGTTCCCGGTCCTGCGGGCCGGCCGGGCACTCGGCTGAGGCCTCGTCATCGATACCCCGACCGTGCTTCGGAGCCTCTGACTGAGTCGCCCCGGCGGAGTTCAGCTGGAAGGACTCGGGAGGCGGTCCGGCAAGTTGCCGGCAGCGTCGAAGCGCATCGGCGCGGGGTCGGTGAGGATCATGAGGTCGTCCCGCGTCTGGGCTTCCTCGAGGTAGGCGGCGGAACAGGCCACGACGCCCAGGTCGAGCGTGTTGCGGATCCAACACAGGCGAGCCTGGGCGAGCCCGCGGAGCCCGGTCCGGGTCTCAGCGGCGACGAGCAGCTCCTCATCGGTGTCGTAGTGGATCGGCGTCATGGCCGCCGGCAGATCGCTCGCAGTGATGGCGTTCAGCCAGGTCTTGTCGCGGTCCATCTCGTCGACCACACGGGTCCGGCACAGCTCGGCGAATCCGATACCCAGCGCGTTGCCCTGCGTGGCCTCGGTGAGTGACCGGACGACGATCGCTCGGACCCTTGTCTGCTGCTCGTGGTCTGGCTCGTGGAGCGAGTCCTTGCGACCGACGACGTTGGGGTCGAAGCCCCCGCCGCTGATGTTCTTGCCGATCTCGTCGATGAGCAGGATGTCGACATCGGCGAACGGCAGGCGCGGCATCAGGGCTTTTGCCAGCGTGAGGAGAGGCGCTTCGTCAGCCACGATCCGGTCTCCGGCGATCGCCTCGATGCCTGCCGTCTCGTCGTCGGCGTTCTCGACGATGGCGATGCCAGCGAGGACGCTGACCTTGGACAGGATCGCCGGTGTAACCGTCGACACGATGGTCGGCCACTGATGGTCGAGGATTGCCCGGTGGTAGGTCTCGGCGCCCGGTTGTTTGCCGAGACCGATGAGCAGCATCTTCGCCAGGCCGCTCTCGACGTCGCCGGTGAACATGGTGTGTGGCTTGATCCGGTTGACGATCACGACATGGTCGGCGCCCGCGGCGAGTCGGTCGAAGTGGATGGGGAATCCGAGGGAAGTGGTGCCGAGTTCGATGGTCTCCATCTGCGCACGGATCGGGCAGCCCATCTCGCGCTCGGTGATGCCGTAGCCGGTCAGCACCGCGGTCTGGCCGGGGACGTCGCCGCCACCGTGGCTGCCCATCGCCGGGACGATGAACGGTTCGAGGCCGAGGGTCCGGAGGTGATCGATGGTCGCCCGGACGATGGTCGACAGGTTCGCGATGCCACGACTGCCGACGCCGACGGCAACCGACTGGCCAGCGCGCACGTGTCGGCCGAGGTCGAGCGATCCGAGCGCCTCGGCAGTCCGGGCGTTGGGGTCCTCGACGACGGGTCCGTCGAAGCGCTGCCGTAGCCAGAACAGGTCGGGGTACATCACGCCCATGCTGCCCCAACGCGGCGCCGACGCGGAGATCAGCGACCGCGGGGTCGCAGGGTTCATCGCGCCGACGTCAGCTTTGTCGTGAGTGCGCCGGAGCAGGGCTTCGGCGGAGACCGCGTTGTCGTGGCCCCATGCGTCGGTCCCGAGACTGACAGCGGTGTCACCGGTGCCGGTACTCATCGCGATGCCGCCGAACTCCGACAGGACCACGGCGCGGCCGCGCAGCGGAACGCAGTCGAGAGCGGCCAAATTCCCGCGTGTTCGTCGACCAGCGTGGTCGGGCGAGGGTGAAGGAGCGGGGATCTTCGACCTTCTGATGCTTCCGGGCGCCGTTGAATCCAAGCGCCTTGGTCAACTCGATGTCACGACGGAGCGCGTTCACATCCGGTGATCCGCGCACGCCTGGTCACCGTCATCGACCCGACGTCGGACGGCCAGCGGCTCACGTCGATCCGGGCGCCGGGATGCACGCGCGTCGATGGAGCCGAGACGTGACCCGATCGAGCCGAGGGAGCGGAGGGTCCTTGAACCGGCCTCCCGCGGCGAGCACCATTGAGTCGTGCAGCTCACCGCCGGCGACCACGAGATCCTCCAGTTCGAGTGCTCGTGGTGGCTCACGCCCGGAGCCAAGAGCGTCGCCATCCGACGCGACCTGGACATGTCGGCGTCCACCTACTACCGGCGGTTGTCGATGCTCATCGACGAGCCCGAGGCGCTGGCGGTCGACCCGCTGCTCGTCCGGCGTCTTCGCCGCGATCGGGCCGATCGGCGCAGAACGCGCCACACTGGCCCCCGATGGAAGCGGAGCCACCCGTGAGTGAAGAGTCAGAACGCCCCCGTCGGCGTCGTCGCCAACCGCAGCCCCCGCCCGAATCCCAGGGTTCTGCGGTGAAGGGAGCGATCCTGGTCGCTGTCGCCGTGGTGATCGGGCTCGTCCTGCTCCGAGACGACAGTTCGAGCACCGCGCAGGTCACCGTTGGCGCCGAGGACAATCCGGCCGAATCCGCAGATCCCGACACGTCTTCGTCGACGACCTCCACCACCGCGCCGCTCCGCGCTCCTGCCGACGTCAAGGTGCTCGTCGGCAACGGCTCGGGCGTCAACGGTGCCGCTGGTACGAAGACGACCGAACTCGAGGCGCTCGGCTACGTCACCGCGAACCCGACCGACGCCGAACGAGTGACGGCAACGGTGATCTACTTCACCGACACCTATCAGCCCGAGGCCGAGGCGCTGGCCACAGCCATCGGCGCCGACGTGGCCGCGGTGACGGCGCTGCCCACGCCGGCGCCCGTGGGCGACACGCAGCTGTCGAATCTGATCGTGGTCCTCGGACCGGATCTCGCCACCTCCGGCTGAGCGCCCGCCATTCCTCCCGGACGTCAGTCGTCCGTGGGCAAGCGCTCGGTACGCGTCTGGACTCGATAGCCGATCGTGCCGCGGACCGGATCGGCGATGATTCCCGGGGGCGGCTCCACCACCACGTCGAGATCACCACTGATTTCCGTGCGATCACCTCGAGCAGCACCATCGGCGAGGTCGTAGGTCGTTCGTGAGGAGCTGTGCTGCGTGCCCCGGACGGTGACGACGCCGTCGGTGGTGTCGATGGTGCTCCAGATCGGCACGGTCAGCTCGACCTCGACGACAGCGACATCGTTGCCGTCGACGACACCGAGCGAATCGATCCGGCCACGCCCGCGCACCGTCACTGGGTTCGGTTGACCAGCGACCTCGAACGTGCGCTCGATCGTCCAGGTCGCGCCGGGTTCGAGCGGCCCCGCTGGTGGACTCGCCACGTCGGCTGGGAGGTCGTTCGCGAGGTCCAATCCCAGCGCCTCCGCGGGTACGCCCTCGACGAGGTCGATGGCCGTGAGACGGTCTCCTCGATCGAAACGGACCTCGTAGGTGCGCCGCGTGGCGCCGTCTCGTTCGAGTGTGACCTCGGCGGTGATCTCATCGTCGTCGACGGCGATGACACGTTCGGTGGCGTCGAGGACCGAGTCGTCGTCCTCGGTGACGGTCTCACCGTCGATCGTGCGTTCCACTCGAGTCGAGATGTCGGAGCGGAAGCGATAGCTGTCGCCGACGGCCGGGTCGAAGCGGATGGAGACGGTCTGGGGATCGCATGCGATGAGGAGCAGGACCAGCGCAGCGAGAACGACGGCACGACGGACGGGCATCGTGACGAAGTGTGGCAGAGGATGTGCTGTGGGCCCGAGCGAGGTGCGCCATCGCTCCGGCATGCGTCGCGCACTGTTGGACCGGCCTACATTCGAGTCCGTGACGCCGGACGTACTGCGAGCGACGGTCGGCGCGGATCCGTCATCGACGGCGTTGCTCTTCGACTTCGACGGGACCTTGGCACCGATCGTGGACCATCCCGGCGGAGCGACGGCCACGGATGGTGCGCTCGAGTTGCTCGGCCGACTGTCCGAGACCTATCGGTGCGTCGCCGTCGTGAGCGGCCGCCCGAGATCCTTCCTGGCGCCGCTCGTGCCCCGGTCGGTCGACATCTCGGCGTTGTACGGCCTCGAGTCGCGCATCGGCGGCGTGCTTGCGGATCATCCGGACGCACCCGGGTGGCGTTCCGTCGTCGACGACGTCACCGCGTCTGCCGATCTGCCGGTGGGCGTGTTGATCGAGCCGAAGCGGTACTCGCTGACCGTGCACTTCCGCCGAGTCCCCGAGGCCGAGCAGGAAGTGACGGCATGGGCGGAGCGCACGGCGGCCGCGACCGGCCTCGTGGCCCGAGCCGCCAAGGCCTCGATCGAGTTGCACCCCCCGGTCGACGTCGACAAGGGAACCGCCGTCCGGCTTCTGGCTGAGGGCTGCAGCACAGTCGTCTATGTGGGAGACGACGTCGGAGACCTGCCGGCGTTCGCCATGCTCGACCAACTCCGAGGTCGAGGGGTCGAGACCATCAAGGTCGCCGCCGCCGGGGCCGAGATCCCGAAGTCGATCGCCCAGTCCGCCGACCTCGTGGTCGCCGGGCCCGAGGCTGTGGTCTCGCTCTTCGCTCCGCTTGTCTGACTGATCGTCGTTCGACTGCGGGCCGGGACGGCGCGTCCGGGTGCCAGCATGGGCGGGTGCGAGTCGTCGCGGCGCCAGACAAGTTCCGAGGGACCGCGAGCGCGGCGGCAGTCGCCGCTGCGGTGGCTCGTGCGGCGCGTGCTGCCGGCTGGGAGTGCGACGAGGTCCCGGTCGCCGATGGTGGCGAGGGCACCATCGAAGCGCTCGGCGGAGCCAACCGTTCGACCACGGTGCGCGGCCCGATGGGCGAACCCGTCGAGGCCGCATGGCGACTCGACCGACGCACCGCGATCATCGAGATGGCAGCGGCGTCAGGACTCCTCCTCGCCGGCGGCGCCGAAGCGAACGACCCGATCGCTGCAGACACGCACGGCACCGGCGAACTGATCCAGTTGGCGGTCGAGTCCGGCGCTCGCCGCATCATCGTCGGCCTCGGCGGATCGGCGACGACCGACGGTGGCCTCGGCGCGCTGCGGGCCATGCACCCGCTTCAGCGCTTCCGGGCGATCGACCTCCGGGTTGCGTGCGACGTGCGCACCCGCTTCGTGGATGCCGCTCGGACCTTCGGCCCGCAGAAGGGCGCCACTGCGGCTCAGGTCCGTCTGCTCGAGAACAGGTTGGTCCGGCTGGCCGACGTCTATGAACAGGACCACGGTGTCGACGTGCGTGATCTTCCTCGATCCGGGGCGGCCGGCGGACTGGCGGGTGGGCTCGCGGCGATCGGAGCGCAACTCGAGGACGGATTCACCCTCGTCGCCGATGAGGTCGAGTTGGACGAGACCATCGCTGGTGCCGACCTGGTCGTCACGGGTGAAGGGTTCCTCGACGACGAGTCGTTCGACGGCAAGGTCGTCGGGGGTGTCGTCGAGCTGGCCGATTCGTTGGGCGTACCCGTGGTCGCCGTGGTCGGGCAGGTGCTCGACGGAGCGGGCGAGGGTCGACGGGCCGGCGACGAGCCACTCGAGGTGGTGTCGCTCGTGGATCGCTTCGGCGAGGAGGCATCGATGCTCGACACGACGGCGAGCATCGAGCAGGCCGTCGGCGAGGTGCTCTCGCGCCGTTCGTGACCAGCGCTATCGGCGAGTGCGGGAAGCCATGACCGCCCAGATCACCGCGATGGCGGCGCCGACGACGAACACGAACTTGAGCAGCGAGAAGATCGTCCCGATGATCCAGCCCAGGATCATCAGCGCGACGATCACGCCGACGACCGCCAGCACGATGCTGGGCAGGATCCGCGGCGGTCGTTCGACGTCCATGCGACCACGATAGGAGCGCTCACTGCGCACCGCCGGGGTTCCGGTACCGTTCCGGTGATGTTGGATCGTTTCGCGGTGGCCGGCCGTGCAGCCTGGGCACTGCTCGGCGTGGCCGCGGCGCTCGCGGTCGTGTTGTGGATCGGCTGGCAGTTCCGCGTCGTGTTCCCGCCACTGGTGCTCGCGGGTGCGATCGTCTTCATCCTCAATCCGATCGTGACCGGCCTCGCCAACCGTGGGGTCCCACGGGCCGGTGGTACAGCCGTGAGCTACCTCGGCTTCCTGGGAATCGTCGTCCTGCTCGGCTTCCTGATCGCGCCGTTGGTGCAGCGCCAGGGTGAGGATCTCGCCGACGAGTGGCCGACGATCCGAGACGACCTCGAGGAGCGGTGGAACGACCTCTCCGTTCGTTCGGAGGAGAACAACTGGTTCTTCTCGATCCCGAGCGTCGACGAAGTCCGCGACCAGCTCGGCGGGACCACGCCGGCCGAGGTCGAGGCGTTCGACGCCGCCATCGCCGACGCAGAAGATTCGCTCAACGACGCCGGTCGGGAAGGGGTCGCGCAGCGGCTCGGCGACAGCACCGGCGCAGTCCGCAGCCAGATCGCGCAAGAAGGCGGCTTCGCCGACCAACTCAACACCCTTCGGGAGGTCGGGACGAGGGTCTTCGAGATCGGTCTGATCTTCATCCTTGCTCCGATCATCGCGTTCTACCTGCTCGTCGATCTCCCGCACATCGGCGTGATCATGCGTCGGCTCATACCCGAGCGGGCAAAGCCCCAGGTGTTGCACGTCGCCCATCGGTTGAACCACACCATCGGCGGCTACTTCCGCGGTCAGCTCGCTGTTGCGTTCATCGTCGGGGCGATGGTCAGTGTCGGCTTGGGAATCCTCGGCCTCCAGTTCTGGATCATCGTCGGGATGATCGCCGGCCTGTTCAACATGATCCCGCTCATCGGTCCGTGGGTCGGTGCGATCCCGGGCGTGGCCATCGCGATCACGACCGAGGACTTCGGCACGGCGCTCTGGGTCGTTGCGATCATGACGATCGCCCAACAGATCGACAACCACTTCATCTCGCCGCTCGTGATGCAGCGGACCACCAGCCTGCATCCGGCCGTGGTGATGCTCGCCCTGCTGGCCGGCGGCACGCTCGGCGGATTCTTCGGCCTGTTGCTCGCAGTTCCCCTGATGGCATCGGTCAAGGTCGTGGTCGGACACCTCTGGGCCGTCTACGTCCTCGAGACCCCGATCGACGAGGTGCTCGCCGCCGACGCCATCCCACCGGAGTTCGACGCCGGCATCCTCGAGCCGCTCGAGGACTACGTCGAGGGTGACAACGCCGAAGAGCCTGCAGAAACGACCGCCGACACCTAGCTCGAGATCGGCTACGCGCTCCGGCGGCGATAGCTGGGGAGGTCGATCAACGGCGGGAGCTCGTGCTGCGACAGCAGGAGCGGCTCATGATCGGGACGCTTGAGGACCACCGGGTGGTCGGCGCGTGTCTCGAGACCCGCCCGACTCAACGCCGAACGCATGACCGCGGTGGCCTGGGGACCCAGCTCGTCGAGCGTGCGATTGCGGTGGCGGCGCTCGCCGAGGTCGACCTCGGCGATGCCATCGATTCCGACCGCTCGGACCACGTCGATCAGCAGTCCGATGTCGACGCCGTAACCGTCGACGAACGGCAGGCGTTCGAGCAGGCGCCGACGGCCCCCGTACTCACCGGACAGCGGTTGACCGATCGACGAGAGCTCGGGGAAGAGGTTGGCGAGCAGCGGACGGGCGACCAACTCGGTGACCCGACCCCCACCGTCACCGCCGACGAGCGGTCGTGCGTAGGTGCCCTTGACGAACGACACCTCGGCGTGGAGGAGAAGCGGCGCGATCAGGCCAGTGACGAAGTGCGAGCCGAAATGGTCGATGTCGGCGTCGCACCAGAGCACGATGTCGCCGCTGCTCTCGTGCAGCGACTTCCACAGCGCCTGTCCCTTGCCCGGCCCGGTCGCCTCCGGCAGGGTGTGGCGCGCATCGACGACGTCGGCGCCGGCAGCGCGAGCGACAGCCGAGGTCTCGTCGGTCGAGTGGTCGTCGACCACGATGATCTCGTCGACGAGCGGAACCGCTTCCACGAGCTCGGTCCGGATCGTGTCGACGATCGTGCCGACCGTGGCCGCTTCGTCCCGCGCTGGCAGGCACACCGAGATGGTGTGGTCGCCCTTGTGGCGCAGGAGGTCGGCGGCATCGTGGTCTCGATGCGTGCTTCGATGAATCGGCACGCAGGAAGTGTCGCCGGACCGCGCGGCCGACGGCAACCTGTCCCGGTCTGAACGGTGGAGGAATGTCCGGTGCGCCGATCCCGTTAGCATCCATGAGCGCCCGCGACTGCGGCGCGGACACCCGATCCGAGGAACTTCCATGAGCGTCACCATCCGCATCCCCACCACCCTGCGACCGCTGGCCGGCGGCTCGTCCGAGGTCGAGGTCGAAGGCGGCACCGTCGGCGACGTGCTGAAGGCGCTCGACGCGGCCCACCCCGGGTTCAGCGACCGCCTGCTCGACGAGGACGGCGGCCTGCGCAAGTTCGTCAACGTCTTCGTGGCCGACGACGACGTCCGCTTCCTCGACGGCATGGCCACCCCCGTGCCCGATGGCGAGACCGTCGCCATCATCCCCGCCGTCGCCGGCGGTTGACTCCCGAGGTCATGACGAATGCCCCGCATTCTTCATCCTGAACGGGTTTTCCTGGAAACGTCCAAGGGAGGCGCCAGCCGACCGGGTGGACGAGGCGCGTCCAACAGCTCCGTGCGAACGTGGGAGCGCCCGCAGCGGCGCGAGGACGCTCCAATGAATCAGCAGTCTCGGGTTGCGAGTGCCAGCGGTAGGTGATTGGCTGTTGGCAGTCTCTCATGGAGACTGCTAATTCCCGATCAGCCCCGCCTGTACCAGGAGTCAACCGATGGCCAAGATGATCGCCTTCGACAGCGAAGCACGCCGCTCGCTCGAAGCGGGCATGAACAAGCTCGCCGACGCCGTGCGCGTCACCCTCGGCCCCAAGGGCCGAAATGTCGTCCTCGACAAGAAGTGGGGCGCACCCACGATCACCAACGACGGTGTCTCCATCGCCAAGGAGATCGAGCTCGAAGATCCGTACGAGCAGATCGGTGCGGCCCTCGTCAAGGAGGTCGCCAAGAAGACCGACGACGTCGCTGGCGACGGCACCACCACGGCCACCGTCCTCGCTTGGTCGATGGTTCGCGAAGGCCTGCGCAACGTCGCCGCCGGCGCCAATCCGATGTCCCTCAAGAAGGGCATCGAGGCCGCCGTCGAGGCCGCTGTCGATTCGATCCGCGATCTCGCGGTCGAGGTCGAGGGCAAGGAGCAGATCGCCCAGGTCGCCGGCATCTCGTCGGCCGACGCCGAGATCGGCACCATGATCTCCGATGCGATCGACAAGGTCGGCAAGGACGGTGTCATCACCGTCGAGGAGAGCCAGACCTTCGGCATGGAGATGGACCTCGTCGAGGGCATGCGCTTCGACAAGGGCTACATCTCGCCGTACTTCGTCACCGACTCCGACCGCATGGAGGCCGTGCTCGACGAGGCCTACGTGCTCCTCGTGAGCTCGAAGATCACCGCGGTGCGCGACCTCGTGCCCGTGCTCGAGAAGGTCATGCAGACCGGCAAGCCGCTGGCGATCATCGCCGAGGACATCGAGGGCGAAGCCCTCGCCACCCTCGTGGTCAACCGCATCCGCGGCACCATCAAGGCCGTGGCCATCAAGGCTCCGGGCTTCGGCGACCGTCGCAAGGCGATGCTCCAGGACATGGCCGTCCTCACCGGTGGTCAGGTCATCTCCGAGGAGATCGGGCTCAAGCTCGAGAACACCACGCTCGACCTGCTCGGCACCGCCGCCAAGATCGTCGTCACCAAGGACGAG
The DNA here is from genome assembly GCA_038255425.1 of Acidimicrobiales bacterium. GTDB lineage: Bacteria > Actinomycetota > Acidimicrobiia > Acidimicrobiales > Salinilacustritrichaceae > Salinilacustrithrix. The sequence goes on along the minus strand of JBBSLH010000009.1, from coordinate 17,663 downwards.
ACCACCATCGTCGACGGTGGCGGATCCGACGAGGACCTCGAGGGTCGCATCGCGCAGATCAAGAACGAGATCGAGAACACCGACTCGGACTACGACGGCGAGAAGCTCCAGGAGCGCCTCGCCAAGCTGAGCGGCGGCGTCGCCGTCCTCAAGGTCGGCGCGGCCACCGAGGTCGAGCTCAAGGAGAAGAAGCACCGCATCGAAGACGCCGTCAGTACCACCAAGGCGGCCATCGAAGAGGGCGTCGTCGCCGGCGGCGGCACCACCCTGCTGCGGAGTCGGGCCAAGGTCGACGAGCTGCAGAAGACGCTGACCGGCGACGAGGCCACGGGCGCACGGATCGTTGCGTACGCACTGGCCGAGCCGCTCAAGCAGATCGCCCGCAACGCTGGTCTCGAAGGCGGCGTCGTGGTCGACCGGGTGCTCTCACTCGACTCGGCCACCGAGGGCCTCAATGCGGCCACCGGTGTCTACGAGGACCTCACCAAGGCCGGCATCATCGATGCCGCCAAGGTGACTCGCTCGGCGCTGCAGAACGCAGCCTCGATCGCGGCGCTGTTCCTCACCACCGAAGCTGTCATCGCCGACAAGCCCGAGGGCGGCGGTCACGATCACGGCATGGGCGGGATGGACGACTACTAGTCGCTCCGCCACACCAGTACTGACGGATCGGGCGCCCTTCGGGGCGCTCGTTCCGCGTCCGGCCCGGAGTTTGGTGCGCTGGGTTCAGTCGTCGAGCCTGGACTTGCCCAGGCGAAGCAGGAGCGCAACGCCGATCGCGATGCCAGCGGCGAGGATCGGGATGGTGCGCCCGGTGGCCGGTAGTGCTCCGCCGCCACCGGTCGGCGGACTGACCGCGGCCTCGGTCGGATCGTCCTGCGGCGTCGCCGTGGAGCTTGCGGGTGTTGGCTGATCCATGGTGGCCGAGGCGACGGCGTAGTCGCGCAGCGGTGGTTCCTCGCTCACGTTCGCCGATTCCGGGAACTCGCCGTCGAGCGATCGATGGACCTGCGCCGCGAGGTTCGAGAACGTTTCCGGCACCACGTACTGGTCGGGCAGGTTGCAGAGGATTTCGTCGATGTCGGCGCGAACGGCATCGGTGGGTCCGGCACGGTCGATCGCGTCGAGCACCAGCCGTTGTGTGAGGACATCGGTCGTGCCGATGGACAGATGGTCGACCAGACGGAGCGGGCAGAGGTCCTGGATGAGGATGTTGACCACGTTGGGGCCCTCGACGCCGAGGTCGAGGGCGGCAGTGGGAGGGTCGACGGGGCGGACCAGCTCATCCTGGTCGGAGTAGATCTGGGTGTAGTCGATGCTTCCCGGCGTCTCGTCCCCAGCATTCAGGGTCCGGATGAAGTTGCTGGTGGGTGAGAACTGCCAGAACACCGCTGGCATGCCACCGGGGAGCGAGCCCCCGCCGGTGAGCGCGACGCCATGGTTCGGACCCGCGAGGAGAACGAAGTCGTCCAGCGCCGCCCGAGCCGACGGCCACCACTTCACGGCCCACCGGGGCATCAACGCTCCCTGGCTGTGCCCCACCATGTCGACCTTGCTGCCCGAGCGCTGGTGGATCGTCCGCAGTGCGTACGCGACGTATTCGGCGCTGATCTGCATGTCGCCCAGACCTCGGTCCGGGTAGGTGACGATGCACACGTCGTGGCCCGTCTCCCGCAAGAGGATGCCGTAGTTCCAGTCCCACTGCTCGTGGCCGCTGGTGAACGTGCCGTGGACCAACAGCACCGGCTCCTTGTCGGGGTGCGTGAACACGTCGCAGTCGAGCGCTGCGTCGAGGTCGGCGACGGGAACCGAGTACTCCGGGTCACTGACCGAAGGCCCACTGGACTGCGCCCCGGCAGGGGCGGCGACGAATGCGAAGGCGATCGCCAGCGCGGCAGCGAGGCGCACTCGGGTCATGGCCGGGATCGTACCGACATGTCCAGAATCGGACAGGGCGCGCCCGTTCTCGATCCGTAGGATCGAGGTCCGTGACCACCACCCGACTCGTCCTCGTCCGTCACGGCGAGTCAGCGGCGCAGAGGGGTGGGTTCCTCGCCGGCCACGACGCGTGTACCGGCCTCTCGGACCGGGGTCGGGCCCAGGCTGGCGCGCTGGCAGAGCGGCTCTCCACCGGCGAGTTGGGTCCCGTCGGCGCGCTGTATGCGTCGGAGATGTCACGAGCGATCGAGACGGCATCGATCATCGGCCCGGCCATCGGCCACGACGAGGCCCGCGTCGACTGCGGGGTCTGTGAGCTGCATCCGGGGGACGCCGACGGACTCACGTGGGCAGAGATCGAGGAGCGCTGGCCGACCCGTTTCGGGACGGGTTGGGATCCCAACTGGCATGGGATCGCCAACGCCGAGTCGTGGGCGGGCATGCGCGACCGCGTCGGCGTCTCGCTCGAACGGATCGCGGCAGCGCACCACGGCGAGACGGTCGTGATCGCCTGCCACGGCGGGGTCATCGCGCACGCCATGATGCATCACCTCGACATCGCCACCGACGCCGAGGTGGCGTGGCTCGTCGCCACCAACACGTCGATGACCGAGTTCGTGCTCGATGACTCGCTCGCCGACTGGCGTCAGGGGCGCTGGGGCGTCGCTCGCTTCAACGACGCTGCTCACGTCGTCGGGATCTGACCGCTACCCGCCCTGTCGTCCCGTCGGTGGCAGGTAGCGAGGGTCGATGTCGTCGTCCGGTTCGGGTGGACGCATCGCGAGGTCGATCCCCGACCACAGGGACTTGGAGATCGGGTAGAAGCCGATCGGAACGACGACGGCGACCGTCATCGTCACCACGGTGAGCAGCGCGATCGGCGGGTCGGGATAGGTCACCGTGAACCCTGCGGCGATCACGACGACCAGCAGCGAGAACGTCACCATGATGTTGATGCCGAGGGCGCCGATCCACTGATCGTCGACGCGTGTCGTTGGGTAGTTGCAGGTCGGGCACCGGTCCCGGAGTTCGAACCAACCATCGAACATTCCCCGGTTGCCGCACATCGGGCAACGACGGGCGAGCCCGCGACCGACGGCACGCCGGGGCGTCAGCGGCGAGGGTTGATCCACCTCGCCATTGTGGCGATTCGCCGGCCCCCAGCACGCAATCCACCCCGTGCCACGTTTCCGGACAAGTCGAACATGAGGGTGCTGAGCGCGAACAGTGGATGCAGGCGGCGATGGCTGCCGACGTGCGCGGTCGCCACGACGGCGGTGCCGGCGATCATCAGGAGTGCGAGCATGACGAGTGGCAGCGGAACGGGGACCGGCGTCGCCACGTCGAGCAATGGGAGCGCCTGCTCGCGCAGTTGACGATCGGACCGTGCGGGGCTGATCGCCCGGACGGTCTCGAGATCGGCGGTCGACACGGTCGGGCCGACGACGCCGGTGTCGTCACCGGGCTCGGGTGGTGGTGGGGGAGCCTCTGCCTCGGAGGTGGTGACCTCGAACAACGTCGATCGCAGACCCAGCTGTCGTCGGAAGTCCTGGGGATCGACACCCCGTTCGCCGGCGTCGCCGACGATGGTCATCCGCAGCGCCCGGCCGGATGGGCCGGTCTCGTCGACCCGGATGTCGTTGATCTTGCCCGGATAGCCGAGGCGACCGGCGACGTCGGTGAGTGCGATGTCGACCGAGTACGGCTTCGGATTCACCGTGGGATACGGCTTGGCCTGGAGGTAGGGGACGTCGCCGGACCCACCGAAGCCCTCGGCGGTCGTGGCGCTGAAGCCGCCCCCCGATGCGCTGTAGAACGTGGTGGCGAATCCGCCGTTGTACAGCACGACGGTGCCAGCGGTCGCGTTGACCGCGGCGATCTGTCCCGCGGACTCGTGCGCTGTGCCGGCATACACCTGGCACGACTCGCTGTCGCAGATCTCGCCGCTGGCGGCCATGGCCCGCAGTGCGAACGTCCGGGCCGCGATCGCCTGGGCCTGCACGGCAGGCGCCGGCCAGTTGCCGGGGACCTCGGCCATGCCCTTGAGGTAGTGCTCGATGTCGACGTGGTTCCGAAGGCGAGCGCCGCCGGGGGCTCCGGTGAACTCGAACAGGCCCCGGTAGGTACGCCCGCGGCCGACTGAGGTGAGCGTGCCGCCGTTCGCGGGAACTGCCCAGAGCGGCGTCGACGACGTCGGTTCCCGGGGCGGCGCGGTCGTGGTCGGTGCGGGGGCTGGCTGTGTTCCGCCTCCGCCGTCGGAGGGCGGCGGCTTCGAACCGCCTCCACCGCCAGAGGGCGGGGGAGGAGGCGTGGTCGTCGCTGGCGGTCGGGTACCGCCACCGCCTCCACCGTCTTCGGGCGGACAGAAGACGAGGAAGCAGTCGGACTGGCGTGCCTGGTAGCGAGTTGCGGACGAAGCGAGTGGCGCGACCGTGCCGCCGACGACGCGGTAGCCCGATCCGTCTCGGACCAGCTCGACCACGCCTCCGGGTGCCACCTGCACGGGGAATCCGGCTTGCTGCTCATCGCCGCGTGACGAACGAACCTCGCCGCCGGCCGGGAACTGCACCTGCAGGCGGTCTCGTCGCTCCAGCGGGACGACGACCTCGCCGCCGGCTGAGCCCAGTTGGGTACCCGGGTAGAAGGTCCCGATGATGTCGGCCGCCGACGCACCCTGTGAGGCGAGCGTGTATGCGCCCCACTGCGACATGCCGACGCCGTGGCCGTGGCCCCGCCCCTCGATGTGGGCGACTGGGACGTTGATCGATGACTGTTCAGCGGCAACGGTCGGTGCCCCGACGACCGATGCTGCCAACAGGACGATCGCGACGGCTGCGGCCGAAGCGATGCGTGCACTGCGGTGCATTCTGCATCCCTTTCTGGATGTTCCCTCTGGCGTTCATGCATTGTTCGGGGCCGATGGACCTGAGTCCTGCTCTGTCGAGGCGTCGTTAGGCTGCGAAGACCCATGAGCCGTGGCCGAACGAACCGAATCCTCACCACGGAGATCGACGCGTCGGGAGCGACGCGCGGCCCGGACGAGGTGGCGGTCGAGGAACCGCTCGAGATCCGTCTCGACGGTCACCTCGTCGGGACCACGATGCGGACGCCGGGGAACGACTTCGAACTCGCCGCCGGTTTCTGCCTGAGTGACGACCTGCTCGGCGGGGCCACGATCCGATCGGTGAAGTACTGCCGCGGCGATGGGCCGGGTGCGGTGGTCGAGTCGGAGTTCAACGTGGTGACGGTCAGCACCGGGGGAGAAGCACCGGTGCCGGAGCCGCGGCTCGGCGTGACCTCATCGGCCTGTGGCATGTGCGGCACGACGGCGGTGGACGAGCTGCGGACCCGGCTGCGCCCATTGCCCCCGGTCACCCCGTTCCCGACCGCGCTGGTCGTCGACGCGCCCGAGCGTCTCCTGTCGGACGCACCGATCTTCTCGGCCACCGGCGCGGTCCACGCCGCCGCACTGTTCGACCGCGCGGGCGAGACCGTTGTCCTGCGGGAGGACGTCGGTCGACACAACGCCGTCGACAAGGTCATCGGCGAACGACTGCTGGCCGGAGCGATCCCGGCGGCGGACCTGGGTCTGGCGGTGAGTGGACGCGTCGGCTTCGAGATCGTGCAGAAGGCCTGGGCTGGTGGGGTGACCCTCGTGGTCGCGAAGGGCGCACCGACGTCGCTGGCGGTCGAGGCCGCTCGCATCGGCCGCGTCACGCTGGTCGGATGGGCCAGTGACGGCCACGCTCGACTGTACGAGGGAGCGCTGGCATGAGTCTCGACGAGCAGTTCCGTGGATGGAAGCCGGAGCACTGGGTCTCGGTCACGCGGATCAACGGCATCGGACTCCAGAAGCCGAGGCACGAGAAGGAGATGCTGCGGACCGTCCTCGCCAACAGCAATCACCCGAAGTACGCATGGGACGTCCTGACGAAGGGCGTCTGCGACGGTTGCGCACTCGGGGTCGCCGGCCTGCACGACTGGACGATGGACGGAATCCATCTGTGCAGCACGCGACTCCGACTGCTCGAGCTCAACACGGCAGACCCGATCGACCCGGTCCTCCTGAGCGATGTCGAACCCCTCCGACGCAAGTCGGGTGACGAACTCCGGGCGATGGGCCGCCTCGGTGTGCCGATGCGGCGCCGAAAGGGAGAAGCGGGATTCCGGCCGATCGGATGGGAGGAGGCGCTCGGTGCGCTGGCGACCGGTCTGACCGAAGCCGGTGCCCACCGCAGCGCCGTCTACCTGACGAGTCGGGGACTCACGAACGAGGTGTACTACGCGGCGGCGAAGGCGGTACGCGCCATCGGCACCAACAACATCGACTCCGCCGCACGCGTGTGCCATGCGCCGTCGACCAGCGGGCTGAAGTCGACGATCGGCGTGGCGGCCACCACGTGCTCGCTCCAGGACGTGCTCGAGTCCGACCTCCTGGTGCTGTGGGGATCGAATCCGGCAAACAACCAGCCGGTGTTCATGAAGCACCTCTACCTGGCGCGCAAGAACGGGCTCCGGGTGGTGGTGGTCAACCCGTACCTCGAGCCGGGGCTCGACCGCTACTGGGTGCCGTCGACCGTCGAGTCATTCCTCTTCGGCACCCAGATCTGCGACCTCCACGTGCCGGTCCGTCCGGGCGGCGACGTCGCGTTGGCCAACGCCGTGCTCCAGAAGCTCATCGAATGGGATGCCCTCGACGAAGTATTCATCGCCGATCACACCGAGGCGTGGGACGACGTCGTCGCGTCGCTCGCCGCACAGTCGCACGACGATCTGTGCGCGGCTGCCGGTGTCGAGCCTTCGATCGTCGAGGCGTTCGCTCGCGAGTACGCCGACGCGTCGAGCGCCATCCTCACCTGGTCCATGGGCATCACCCAGCACGCTGACTCGGTCTCGGGGGTGCAGGCGATCGTCAACCTGGCGCTGGCACGCGGCAACGTCGGACGCGACGGTGCGGGACTCATGCCGATCCGCGGACACTCCGGCGTGCAGGGCGGGGCCGAGATGGGCGCCTACGCCACGGCGTTCCCTGGCGGGCGCGCCGTCGATGCGTCGAACGCCGCCGAGATGTCCGACCTCTGGGGATTCGACGTTCCCGACGCTCCAGGGCTCACCGCGCCCGAGATGCTCGACGCGGCCGAACGGGGCGAGATCGACGTCCTGTGGACGTCGGGCGGCAACTTCCGCGAGGTCCTCCCGGACCCGCCCCGGATCGATGCAGCGATGGCGCGGATCCCGCTCCGTGTGCACGCCGACATCGTCGTCTCGTCGCAGATGCTCGAGCCTGGCGACGACGTCATCCTGCTGCCGGTGCTCACCCGCTACGAGCAGGAGGGTGGTGGCACGTCGACCACGACCGAACGCCGCATCGCCTTCTCTCCCGAGATCCCACGGCGAGTCGGCGAGGCCCGGAGTGAGTGGCGGCTCTTCGCCGACGTTGCGTCTCGAGTGCGTCCCGAGCTCCGTTCCCTGTTCTCCTGGCCGACCAATCGTGACCTGCGTGCAGAGATCGCCCAGGTCGTTCCGATCTACGACGGGATCCAGCACCTGCGCGAGACCGGCGACCAGGTGCAGTACGGGGGGCGCCACCTCTGCGCCGACGGCAACTTCCCCACGCCATCCGGCCGAGCCCGGTTCACCCCGCTCGAGCCGGCGACGACGCAACTCCCTCCAGGGCAGTTCTCGGTCGCGACGCGACGTGGCAAACAGTTCAACTCGATGGTCCACGACGAGATCGATCCGCTGACGGGTGCGGGTCGCGATGCCGTCTACATCGACGAACTCGACGCCGCCGACCTCGGCTTCACCGACGGCGCCGCCGTCCGCCTCACGTCTGAGACAGGCACCTACGACGGTCACCTGCACTGCACCCGCCTCGCTCGCGGCAGCTTGCAGGTCCACTGGCCGGAGGGAAACGTCCTGTTGCCCGGCGGCCCCGGGCACCGCGAGCCCCAGTCGCAGGTCCCCGACTACAACGCGGTCGTCACCGTCACGCCCCGGTGATCGCCCGTTAGCGTCAGGGACCATGACGCGCCTCGGCTACCAGATCCCGAACTTCAACTACCCGGACGGGGAGGGGACGGTCGGCCCGGCCGGGATCTTCGACCTCGTCGTCCAGCAGGCCAAGGAAGCCGACGAGTCCGGCTTCGACACCGTCATGGTGATGGACCACTTCTACCAACTGCCGATGCTCGGTCAGCCCGACGACTACATGCTCGAGTGCTACACGCTCCTCGCCGCACTGGCGCAGCACACGACGACGGCTCGTCTGTCGGCCCTGGTCACCGGCAACACCTACCGGAACCCCGCCGTCCTCGCGAAGACGGTGACCGCCCTCGACATCGTCAGCGGTGGACGAGCGCAGCTGGGCATCGGCGCCGGCTGGTTCGAGGAGGAGCACGACGCGTTCGGCATCGAGTTCGGCAGCTTCACCGACCGGTTCGAGAAGCTCGAGGAGTCGCTCCAGATCATCCTGCCGATGCTGCGCGATGAACGACCATCGCTCGACGGCGACCGCTACACGGCCAAGGACGCCATCAACCAACCTCCGCCCTTGAGCAAGATCCCCGTGATGATCGGCGGCTCGGGTGAGAAGAAGACACTGCGGATGGTCGCTCAGTACGCCGACGACTCGAACATGACCGCTGGACCCGAGGAGATCCCCCGCAAGCTCGAAGCGCTGGCGGGCCATTGCGAACGCCTCGGCCGAGATCGCAGCGAGATCACCGTGACCATGCAGCGAAACGCCTGCATCGCTCCCACCCACGAGCAGGCCGTCGCCGAGGTCGACGAGGCACTCGGGCGACGCGGCCTCGACCTCTCCTCGATGCCAGCCGAGGACGCCGACGCGATGCGTTCGCTCCTGAACTACGGCTCGCCGGACGAGGTCGGCGAGCAGTTCAGCGAACTGATGGCCCTCGGGATCGACGGATTCACCGTCAACATGATCGCCAACGGACACGTGCCGGGCAGGGTCAGCCTCCTCGGCGAGACGCTCTCGAAGGTCGTCGGCGAATGACCGCAGTTCAGCCCGACACCGGATCGGACGACCTCGCTGACCTCCCGCCCTACGTCGTCCTCTACGACGGCGTGTGCGGCCTCTGCCATCGCGGCGTGCGCTCCCTCATGGGCCTCGATCGCGATCGGCTCCTCCACTTCGCGCCCCTGCAGGGTGAGACGGCCGCTCGGCTCGGGATCGTGTGGTCCGACGATGGCCCTGCGTCGGCCGACACCTTCGTCTTCATCGACAACACCGGCGCCGAGCCCGTGCACCACGAGCGGATGGACGGCGTCGCTGCTGAGCTCCGGGCCATCGGCCGGATGCGGCCCGTCGCGGCGGTCATCGAGACGATGCCGAAATCGATCGCCGACGGCATCTACCGGCTCATCGCTGCCAGTCGGTACCGGCTGTTCGGGCAGTTCGACGAGTGCAAGCTGCCGGCTCGCTCGCAGCGAGAGCGGTTCCTGCCCTGACCCCTCCTAGGGTTGCGACGTGAGTTCCCCCGCATCGTCCACACCGACCGACGGCGAGTCGGTCATCCACCTCTTCTTCTCGGTCGGCCCTCTGGCCGACGCCGACGAGATCCGGTCAGCCGTCACCGCAGCCGAGGCCGACGGCTACCAGGTCGTCCCGGTCTCGGTTCTCGGGCACAAGGCCGACCTCGGCTTCATGGTCCTCGGCGAGGACCAGTGGCGATTGCGTCGCCTCCAGACCGAGTTGACGGCTGCCGGACTCGAACTGGTGGACAGCTACGTCTCGCTCACCGAGATCTCCGAGTACGCGAAGGGCGTCCCCGACGAGATGAAGCAGGCGCGGCTCCATCCGCAACTGCCGCCGGAGGGCAAGCCGGCGTTCTGCTTCTACCCGATGTCGAAGCGCCGCAACGTCGACCAGAACTGGTTCACGCTGCCCTACGACGACCGGCACGCCCTCATGATGGAGCACGGCAAGTCGGGCCGGACCTTCGCCGGACGCATCCTCCAGGTCATCACGGGATCCACCGGTATCGACGACTTCGAGTGGGGCGTCACCCTGTTCGCGCAGCATCCAGACGACCTCAAGGAGGTCGTGTACACGATGCGCTACGACGAAGCCTCTGCCGTCTATGCAGAGTTCGGCACGTTCATCACCGGCATGACCGGCGCCCTCGACGACGTGCTCCAGTCGGTCGGTCTCGCCCCCTGAGTCGGGCATTCGCCGCGATCTTCCCGCTCGACCGGTGACACGCGAAGAAAAGTCGTGGCCATGCGCAGCTTCGCGGCGCATGGAGCACTTCCGGTTCTGTATGGTCCGCTCCTCGTGATTCTCCGCCCACCGAAGATCATTCGAACCCTGCTCTTCGGGTTGCTGGTGCTACTCGCAGGCTCTTCGTTGCTCGTCACGCCGGCGAGCGCCCAGGAGACCGACGACACCGACACCGTCGACGAGACCGAAGCCACCGAGATCGTCGGTGGAACGCTGACGGCCGACGGAGACGACGGTGAGGAGATTCTCATCGAGGGCGCCTCGATCACCGCCTCCACGGCTGGCGGGGAGGAGATCGAGACGATCGAGACCGCCGACGACGGCACGTGGTCCATCGACCTCCCGGGTCCCGGCGCCTACGTCATCACGATCGATCCAGACACGCTCCCTGACGGTGTCGACCTGCGGAACGAGGATCGTGCGAGCCTCGAGGTCGCACTCCGTCCGGGTCAGAGCCGCCCGATCCTGTTCGCGCTGGGCGAGGACTCCCGCAACGTCGGCTCGAAGCTCGACGAGTTCCTCCAGCTCACCGTCGAGGGCATCAAGTTCGGCCTGATCATCGCCATGACCTCGATCGGCCTCTCGCTGATCTTCGGCACCACGGGCCTCGTGAACTTCGCCCATGGCGAGTACGTGACGATGGGCGCGCTCATCGCCTACTTCTTCAACCAGACCATCGGCATTCACCTGATCCCTGCGGCAGTGCTCGCCATGGTGGTCACCGGAGCGTTGGGTGGCCTGTCCGACCTCGGGATCTGGCGCCCGCTACGGCGGAGGAAGTCCGGCCTCATCGCGATGATGGTGGTGTCGATCGGTCTCGGGTTCGTGATGCGGTACCTGTTCCTCTACCAGTTCGGAGGCCGAACCCGCCCCTACGGCGACTACGCCATCCAGCGAGCAGTCGACATCGGTCCCATCTCGATCACCCCGAAGGACATCTACAGCATCATCATCTCGATCGTCGTGCTCATCGCGGTGGGGCTCGCACTCCAGCTGACCCGCATCGGCAAGGCCATGCGTGCCGTCGCCGACAATCCCGATCTGGCCGAATCGTCGGGGATCGACGTCGACCGAGTGATCCTGTTCGTCTGGGTCGCTGGCAGTGCACTGGCCTGCCTGGGCGGGGTGTTGTTCGGACTGGGCGAGCAGGTCAGCTTCCAGTTCGGCTTCCAGCTGTTGTTGCTCATGTTCGCTGGTGTCACGCTCGGTGGCCTGGGCACTGCCTATGGCGCGCTCCTCGGCTCCTTCATCATCGGGCTGTTCGTCCAGGTCTCGACGATCTGGCTGTCGACCGAGCTCAAGAACGTCGGCGCCTTCGCCATCCTGATCGTGATCCTGCTGGTTCGTCCGCAGGGCATCCTCGGCCGAGCGGAGCGGGTCGGATGAGGCTCGTGCGCATGTGGAAGGAGTCCGTGTGGACTGGGGTCTGATCTTCGAGGTCACGGTGAGCGCGGCCTTCACCAAGGACGCCTACGTCTTCGCCTTGGCCGGAATCGGCCTGAACATCCACTTCGGCTACACCGGGCTGCTCAACTTCGGGCAGGCCGCGTTCGTGGCGCTCGGCGCCTACGGCGCAGGCGTCACCGTCGAGTTGCTCGACCAGTCGCTGTGGCTCGGCCTGGTGGCCGGCCTGGCGGCTGCCGCCGTTTTCGCACTCATCCTCGGCGTGCCCACGCTCCGGTTGCGCGCCGACTATCTGGCGATCGTGACCATCGCAGCGGCCGAGTCGCTCCGCCTGATCCTGCGGTCGGTCACGTTCAGCGATCAGTTCGGTGGATCATCGGGCATCAACGACTTTGCCGGCGGGTTCTACGATCTCAACCCGTACGGACCGGGCAGCTACGGCATCGGCTCGATCCAGTTCCGGCACACCGAGATGTGGCCGATGACCGTCGGCTGGGCCATCGTCGCCGTCGTGGCGTTGTTCGTGTTCCTGCTGATGCGGAGCCCGTGGGGCCGGGTGCTCAAGTCGATCCGCGAGGACGAGGACGCCGCCCTCAGCCTCGGCAAGAACGTCTTCTCCTACAAGATGCAGGCGCTGGTCATCGGTGGCATGATCGGCTCGCTCGGAGGCTTCATGAACGCAGTCGCCACCCAGTCCGTCCAGCCCGACAACTTCGGCACCCCGCTCACGTTCTTCGTGCTCACCTCCCTGCTGCTCGGCGGTGCGGCGCGTGTGATCGGCCCGATCGTCGGCGCGATGCTGTTCTGGATGATCCTGGCGTTCACCGACACGTTCCTCCGTCAGGCATCGGCCAACGACGTCCTGCCCGAGTCGATCATCAGCGGCACGCAGGTCGGCGCGGTGCGTTTCATCCTCGTCGGACTATTGCTCGCCCTGCTCATCGTGTTCCGTCCGCAAGGAATCTTCGGCGATCGTCGGGAGATCGAACTCGATGCCCGCTGACTCCGCCACCACACCGCTGAGCACCGCGCGCGACCTCTCCGAGGTCGAACGCATTCCCGGGTCAGCAAAGCCGGACACGATCCTGTCGGTCTCGGGAGTCCGTCGGAACTTCGGCGGTCTCACGGCCGTCGACGTCGAACATCTCGAGTTCCAACGTGGCGTCATCACCGCCCTCATCGGACCGAACGGTGCCGGCAAGACGACGTTCTTCAACCTGATCACCGGTTTCGACGACCCCAACAGCGGCAAGTGGGAGTTCAACGGCGAGTCCATGGACAACGTGGGGCCGCATCAGGTGGCCCGCAAGGGCATGATCCGCACGTTCCAACTCACCAAGTCGCTGGCGAAGATGACCGTCATCGAGAACATGAAGCTCGGTGCCACTGACCAGTTGGGCGAGCGTTTCCTGCCGTCTCTGCTCCCGTTCCTCTGGCGCAAGCAGGAGACCGAGATCGAGGCGCAGGCTGACGTCCTGCTCGCCCGTTTCAAGCTCGACCACATGCGTGAAGAGTTCGCAGGTTCTCTGTCGGGCGGACAGCGCAAGCTGCTCGAGATGGCCAGGGCGCTGATGGCCAAGCCCGAACTGGTGATGCTCGACGAGCCAATGGCCGGGGTGAACCCGGCGCTGACCCAGTCGTTGCTCGAGCACGTCAAGAACCTCCGCGAGGAGGGCATGAGCGTGATCTTCGTCGAGCACGACATGGATGTCGTCTTCGACATCTCCGACTGGGTGGTCGTCATGGCCGAAGGCCAGATCATCGCCGAGGGACCGCCGGAGTCGATCGGCTCGAACAAGGAAGTCATCGACGCTTACCTCGGCGCCCACCACGACAGCGACCTCAGCGACTGGGAAGAAGCCGAGGTCATCGCCGAGGTGACCGGTGCCACCGAGGACGTCGTGACCACCGAGTTGCACACGGGCAGTGAAGACGATCCGACAGATGCAGACGCCCCGACCGATGAGGACGATGACGCATGAGCCTGCTCGAGGCCCGCTCGATCGTCGCCGGCTATGTGCCCGGTGTCGACATCCTGACCGGCTGCGAGTTGATGCTCGGCGACGGCGAACTCATCGGCATCATCGGCCCGAACGGCGCGGGCAAGTCGACACTGCTCAAGGCGCTGTTCGGCTTGATCCCCGTCCGTGACGGCACGGTCACGCTCGCGGGCCAGGACATCACTGGTTTCAAGGCCTCGAAGCTCGTGTCCATGGGCGTCGGCTTCGTGCCGCAGACCAACAACGTGTTTCCGTCGCTCACCATCGAGGAGAACCTCGAGATGGGGACATACCTCGATCCCAAGAAGATCACCGCCAGGTTCGAGTTCGTCTTCGACCTGTTCCCCCGCCTCTTCGAACGCCGCAAGCAGCGGGCCGGATCGTTGTCCGGCGGCGAGCGCCAGATGGTTGCCTCCGGTCGCGCCCTCATGGCCGACCCTTCAGTGCTGTTGCTCGACGAGCCCTCTGCTGGTCTCTCCCCGCTGTTCCAGGACGAGGTGTTCGTCCGGTGCAAGCGGATCCAGAACGCCGGCGTGTCGATCATCATGGTCGAGCAGAACGCCCGCCGCTGTCTCCAGATCTGTGATCGCGCCTATGTGCTCGACCAGGGCCAGAACGCCTACACGGGAACCGGCAAGGAGCTCCTCGCCGACCCCAAGGTGATCGAGCTCTATCTGGGCACGCTCGCCAAAGCGCTGTAGGACCTTTGTTCGGGCGGGTCCCTGAACTTCGTCGCGCCCGGGATCGGGCACGCGACTCCAACGCGCGAAGAGGCCCCGGCGAATCGCCAGGGCCTCTCCGCAGTTCAGGTGCTCGTCAGCGTGTGCTGACCAGCAGTGGGATCACTTCCCGGCGTCGAAGTTCTCGCCGAGGGCGTTGCCCATGTTGCCGTCCGAGCCGTAGACCGGGACGTCGTTGGGGCCGATGCCCTGCTCGACCATGACGGTCAGGATGCGGCTGGACTCCTCGAAGCCGATGAGGAGGATGCCCTCCGCGTCGGCTGAGGCGGCCTGCCCGACCTCGGCGTCGAATGTCTGCGCCGCCGGGTCGTAGATGACGGCGTCGATGACCTCGCCGCCGCCGGCTTCGAAGGCAGCGGTGAAGTCGTCGACCAGACCGGTGCCGTAGTCGTCGTCGAGCGCCAGGATGAAGACGTTGGTGACGCCGTCACCGAGGACGACGTCGGCCAGTGTCGCACCCTGGAGGATGTCGGACGGGGCGTTGCGGAAGTACAGGCCCTTGTCGTCGTAGTCGCTGAACTTCTTCGACGTGTTGGCCGGCGAGAACATGGCGACTCCCGCACCGGTGATCTTGTCGATGACGGTGAGGCTCACCGAAGACGACGCAGCACCGACGATGAGGTCGACGTTCTCGGACAGCAGACGGTCGGTCGTGCTGTTGGCGATGTCGGTGGTGGTGTCACCGGAGTCGCCCTGGGAGAGTTCGGCAGGCGTGTCGAGGACACCGCCGGCTTCGTTGATCTCGTTGATGGCGAGCTCAGCACCGGCGAACTCGGGCGGGCCGAGGAACGCAAGCGAGCCCGTCTCCGGGAGGAGCGTGCCGACCTTGAAGACGCCGTCGCCCTCACGGGTGGCGGTGACGGGGACCTGGTCCACGTCAGCGTCTTCCGGAGCGTTGGCGGTCACGAACTCGGTCGAGTCGTCGTCGATGCGGTTGTCGTCACCGAAGGTGAGGACGCCGTAGCTGGCAACCGTCGGTTCGCCGTTGCCGGAGAAGTCGAGGGGACCGGACACGCCGTCGTAGTCGATGTCGGTGCCAGCGTCGACGAGCGCGAGGCACTCGGCGTAGCCGGTGCACTTCTCGCCGTCACGGGTGACGCCGTTGACCTCGTTGCCGTATTCGGCACCGTCGGTTCCGGCAACCTCTACCGCGAGCGCAGACACGATGATCGCGTCGTAGGTCTCGGGGCCGTAGTTGAAGTCGGACAGATCGGGATCGACCTCGAGGAGGCGGTCCTTGAAGCTGTCGTCGAGCGGTGCGAGCGGCGTCGTGCCCCGCATGCCGGCAAGTGCGCCGGCGCTCTCGCCGTCGCTGTCGCCGCTGTCACCCTCAGTGGTGGTGGTGTCGTCTTCGTTGGCTGAGGTGTCGTCGTCGTCGCCGCATGCTGCAGCAACGAGAGCGAACGCCATCAGCAACGCGACGAGCAGCCGGAGCTTGCTCTTTCGCATGTGATCAGTTCCTTTGGTTCATGAACAGGGAACCCGACAGTAACTCCCGGAGGGACTGCCATGCGGGAGATCGTCGAGAAATCGGCGATGTGCACCGAATGAGCCTTTCGCTCCGCCTGGGTGGCGGTGTCCCCCCTCGGGTGCGCAAGGATGAGCACCGATGGGTGATCTCGCCGCGCTCCGCTCCCGACTTCGAGAACTCGACCGCGTGGTGGTGGCGTTCTCCGGCGGTGCCGACTCGTCCTTCTTGGCGTGGGTCGCGCACGACACCCTCGGCGACCGTGCCGTGGCGGTGACCGCCGTGTCTCCGTCGCTCGCCGGCCTGGAACACGACGACTGTCGTCGACTCGCAGGCGAGTGGGGCATGGACTGGCGAGAGGTCCACACCGCCGAGATGGAGAACGCGGCCTATCGACAGAACGACACCGACCGGTGCTTCTGGTGCAAGGACGCTCTGATGGACGCCATCGGTCCGCTGGTGGCCGACACCGCATCAACCGCGATGCTCGGCGTCAACGTCGACGACCTCACCGACCACCGTCCCGGCCAGCGGGCGGCAGCCGAGCGCGGGGCAGTGTTCCCACTCGTCGAGGCCGGCTTCACCAAGGCCGACGTTCGGCGGACGTCACGAGAGCTCGGCATCCGCACCTGGGACAAGCCCGCCGCTCCCTGCCTCGCGTCACGTCTTCCCTACGGCACGCCGGTGACGTTGGGCCGACTCCGATCCGTCGAGCAGGCCGAGGCGGCGCTTCGTTCGATGGGTTTCGACGACCTCCGTGTGCGCCACCACGGCGAGTTGGCCAGGGTCGAGCTGCCGCTCGACCGCGTGGACGAGGCTATGGCGCGGCGAGTCGACGTCGCTGACGCAGTTCGGGCTGCTGGCTATCGCTGGGTGTCCATCGATCTCGACGGATTGCGTTCCGGCAATCTCAACGGCTGACCGCGGCTACGTTGCCGACGGAGCCGCCGACCGGCTCCTTCGAAGGGGAACGATGGCCGAGATCACGAAGAAGCACGCGGACGCGAAGGGGAGCGATGTCGCTCTCGTCGATGAGTTCCGCTCGGAGACATGGGCTGAACTCGACGAGGCGACGAACCGTCTCGTCAACGGGCTCCGCGATGCTGGACTGGTGTCCGGCGACACGATCTCGTTGCTGTGCGGCAATCGATGCGAGAACTTCGAGGTCCAGGCAGCGGCCGGACATGCAGGTCTCTACGTCGTCCCGGTGAACTGGCACTGGACGGGGGAGGAGCTCGCCTATGTGCTCGACGACTCCGACTCCAAGGCGTTGATCGTCGACGGTCGCTATCTCGACATCGCGGTCGATGCCATCGGTCGCCTCGACCACCACCTCCTGTTGCAGCTCGTGATCGGCACCGACGCGCCGGATGGCTTCACCGATTACGCCGACTTCCTGGCAGCGTCGCCGCCCGACGAGCCCGAGGACCAGACGCTGGGCGGTCCGATGTTCTACACATCGGGAACCACCGGCTTCCCGAAGGGCGTCCGGACCTCGACGATCCAGCCGGGCATGCCGGCGAACCTCATGGAGCTCGTCGCTGCTGGCGCGGTCGCGAACCTGTCGATCCCCGACGGTGGGACCACTCTCCTGTGCGGTCCCCTCTATCACTCGGCGCAGTGGGCATGGTCGTTGCTGCCGTTGCTGGCAGGGAGCCGCTGTGTCATGCAGCACAAGTTCGACCCAGCGGAGTTGCTGTCGCTCATCGACGAATACGACGTCACCAACGTCCACTTCGTGCCGACGCAGTTCATTCGTCTCCTCAAACTGCCGGACGAGACCATGGACGCCTTCGACGGCGGTTCGCTCGTCTGCGTGTGGCACGGCGCGGCGCCCTGCTCGCAGCAGGTGAAACGAGACACGATCG
>JBBSLH010000008.1:0-31947 GCA_038255425.1 Acidimicrobiales bacterium | reverse complement strand
GGGCCGCTCGTGTTGGCGTCGCGGAGGTACCAGCGTTGTTGGGTGCCGTAGGGGCGGGCGATGCCGGGTGTGGTGGTGCCGTCGCCGTTCCAGTCGCCGGTGATGGGTGTGTCGCTGGCGAGTCCGTAGGTGAACGTGACGTCTGCCCCTCCGCTCCGGTTGCTGTTCCGGAGATGCCAGACCAGCTGCGATCCGTTCGAGCGCACGATGCCGGGTGTGGTGATGCCGTCGCCGTTCCAGTCGCCGGCGATGGGAGTGTCGGAGGCGAGCCCGTAGGTGAACGTCCCGTCGGCCGGTCCACTCGAATTGTCGTCTCTGACGTGCCACGTCAGCTTCCCACCGCCTGCCCGGACGATGCCCGGAGTCGTGGTACCGCCATCGGAGCAGTGCCTGCGGGCGTTGGGGTCCTCGAGGGAGACGAACTGGCTGGCGCAGCGGATCGCGTCGGTGCCGACGTAGGAGAACTCCCATGGTTCGGGGTTCGGTCCTTGTGCGCCGGCTCCCGGCGGGTAGTTCGGGATGAATCCGAACCGCTTGGCGTTCACGAAGTTGTCCTGGCTGATCCACCGATACGCCGCCGATCCGGCGAAGGACCCGTTGGAGCCCCCGGCCTGCGACATGTCGATGGTCTTTCCCGTGTGGTGGCGGGAGTACCCGGGGATGCTGTGGAGCGCGAGCACCGAGTCGATGGCGGCGTCTGCCTGCCCACTCGCGATCTCGCTGCTGGTGTACGACCGGCCGATGCGTGCTTGACCCGCGCTCGCGAGCCGACTCTGGAAGATCTCACGCTGCCTGTTGACGCTGCGGTGACCGGAGTTCCCCTGGAGGGGCGTGCCGTTGGCCGATGCGCCGGCCCGGAGGCGATTCCAGGCCTGTCCGGCGTCAGCCGCCAAGAGCAGCCCGCCATACGACGCGAGACCCACGGTCGGTGTGCCCTGGAGCCGGTAGCCGCGACGCTCCGCCAGCGACTGGATGCGCGCATCGGCCCCACCATGACCATAGATCGACGGTCGCGTCGTCAATCGGGCGACACCGGGCATCGAGCCGAGACGCGCGTAGTAGAAGTTCTTGAACTCGGACCCGGTGAACCGGGGAAACTCCTCGCCCGCGGCGGTGGCGCCTGGAGCCCATGCCAGCGTGGACAGAAGCAGGCCGGCGCACAGTGCGAGCACGGCGAGAGCGCGGTGGGTGGGTCGCTTCGCTGGCATGTGGGCCTCCTGGCAGTTCATTCGTGTCGGTACAGAGATTTTTCGGCCGTTCGAGCGCCCGTGACCGGTCCGATCGAGGTGTCGTAGCGGTTGGTCACGTCATCGTCGCCGACGCGACCCGAGAGCGACAGATCGAGCTGCCCCGGGGCATGTGGGACCTCGAACTGCAGCGTTCCGACGCGGACGCACGAGTCGGCGGGGATGGCGCCCTCGAATGCCCACTCGTGGGCGCCGCCGTCCCAGCTGAGTCGGGCGTCGATGCGCCCTGAGAGATCGACTCGGCGGTCTGACACGACGTGGACGTCGAGGGCCAGTGCGTCGCCAGGTGCGACCGTGGCCGGCAGGCGGTCGGCCACCACGATGACGGGACGGCAAGCGGCGGCGAGAGCGTCGTAGGCGAGCTTCGGCGCACGCTCGTGGTCGAGGACCGCCCAGGTGATGGCGGGATGCGAGTCGGCGAAGGAGAACTGTGCGAAGCCGCCCGTGGGTCGGTATTTGAGCCGACGCAGGGTCTCGATGTGATGTCGGACGACGGTCGCCTGATACTCCTGCGTCGCCTGCTTCCACGATTCATACGTGTGACCGTCCCGCGGCACGTACTTGTCGAGGATCGACTTCTGGAGGTTGTGGGTCGTCGTCAGCCGGTCCCAGTCGAGTTCCGGCCACGCCGACGGATCGACGAAGGCATCGTTGGTCGGGACCGACTGCGCGCCGAACTCGGTCGGGAAACGCACCTGACTCGGGATGGCCTTCGCGAAACCGGGGAAATCGCGCTCGTTCCCGAAGTACCACCCGAAGTAGAGGTGGCTGTCGGTGGCCTGGAGCTTCGGCAGATGCGGCATGACGCCGGAGTGGGCAATGGTCGGTCGAGTGCCATCCGTGCGGTCGATCGCCTTCTTGATCGCCCGGTCGAGCACCGATTTGTTCCACGTCGGCAGCTGCATCGACGCCAGCGCCTTCACCCCCATCTGGGCCGTCTTCTTCGGGTCGGCGAATGCGTCGGCGTCGAGGTCCAGGCGCATGGGCTCGTTGTGCCCGCACCAGATCGCGATCGACGGGTGATGCCCCAGCAGGGAGACCATGCGGCTCGCTTGTCGGACCGCCTGCTTCTTGATCTGTCGGGCGTACCCCCATTGCAGCGGGAAGTCCTGCCACACGAGCATGCCCGCCTCGTCAGCGGCCTCGTAGGTCTCGGGGCGAGCCACGTGTCCGTGGATGCGAACGAGGTCGAGCCCGGCATCCTTGGCCAGGTCGATGTCGCGTCGACAGTCGTCCGCGGTGGCGTTGGCCAGCGCCATCTGCGTCGGACCCATGTTGGTGCCCTTGAGGAACAGCCGTTCGCCGTTCACGCGCATCGTCCACTTCTTCAGCTCGATCCGACGCAACCCCGTCCGGAACTGACGGCTGTCCGACACCGAACTCCCTGCGGCGTCGCTCAGCCGGACCTCGACCTGGACGCTCTCGAGTGCGGCCTCGCCCAGGGCGTGGGGCCACCAGAGGCGGGGACGGTCGATGGTGACGCTCCACTCGACCGTGTTGGCACCGGTGGCGAGGGTGTGGTCGAGGCCGTGGTCGATCGACCCGACCGTGGTCCGGACGTGTGCGTCGACTCCCTCGGCGGCGTCGAGTTCGGCGACGAACGCGAGCACGGCGCGGTCCTCGGTCGCCTCCAGGCACCTTGTCGTCAGGCGCGTGATCCGCACCGCCCCGGTGGACGTGAGGTGCACGGGGCGCCAGATGCCACCGGGGTTCCAGTCGGGGTCGATCGCGTCCCAGTGCTGGAAGATCCCGGTGATGTTGCGTTTGTTGGCACGGTCGGTCTGTGGAGAACACGCGAGTTCGACGGCGAGCACGTGGTCCGAGCGATCGCGGAGTTGGTCGCTCACCTCGAAGGTGTGCGGGAGGAAGTAGCCCTCGGTGTCGCCGAGATACGCGCCGTCGAGCCACACATCACCTTGGTAGAACAGGCCGTCGAATCGGACCCACCAGCGGCGGTCGGCCGGTCCCGGTGCCTGGGAGAACGTCGTCCGGTGCAGCAGCGGCCCGTCGTGGTCGGCGAACGTCGGGTCCGAACGCCAGTGCCCGGGGACGTCGATCGGTGCCCACGTCGAGTCGTCCAGGTCGGGTTCGGCGAACGTGCGCCGGAGCTCGTCGTCGGCGGGGATCGCGACCCACCGGTCCGAGAGCGATCGCTCGTTCATGCGGCGACGCTAGACGGCGACGTCTCCGTCGAGGAGCGCCTCGACCGAGACCGTCCCATCGTCGGCCACGGTGAAGGTGATCTCGTACGAGCCGTTCTCCATGGTCAGCGCCGACGTCGTCGTCGCAGCGTTGCTCGTCTGGACATGCAGCGCACCGTCGAGCGCGACGCGTCCGGGGCCGAGGAGCAGGTAGGTGCCGGCGGGGAGCCTTCCCTCGACCTGGCCTGTGCCCGAGAGCACGGCGTCGTCGCCTGCAGTGAACGTCGTCTGGGTGCTCGGTGCGGCGAGACCACGCCCGTCGCCCACCGCGACCGGACCGACCACTGCGTATCGGCCCGGCGACAACACGTGCGCTGCGCCGCTCATGTCCGCCCGGAGGCCGTCGTCGCTGACCTGGAACGTTCCCGGTTGGACCGCCAGGGTCCCGTCGCCGGAGAGGGTGATCGGGCGGCCGCCGTCCCAGACGATCGTGTTGCCCCCGGCGGTCTCCACGCCGGTGATGACCACGCCGTTGCCGCCGCCCCCCGCTGGGACGGTCAGGGCGATGGGGAGCGAGACCGCGCCATCGAGCGTGCCGACGAGGTCGGCGCTGGCGACGCTGCCGGTGACCCTCGTCAAGGCGCCGAGCGCGGGGTCTCGCTCTGTAGGAGTGGCGTCTTCGATGGACGTGACCGGACCGCTGTCGCCGGCGTCGTCGGAACTGGTGCTGCGCGGGGCGCAGGCGCCCACGAGAAGGAGCGCGGCGACCAGGACGTATCGACGGCTCTTCACGGCTGCGCATTCTGCTCGCCGGGGCGTGCCGATAGGTTGCCCGTATGACCGGCGCAGAGGGCACGACCGACGAACCGAGCATCTCCACCATCGGGGGATTGCGAGAGTCGGGCTGGGAGTCCCGACCGGTCAAGGAGGAGATTCGACGCAACGCCGTGGCCAAGATCCGTGCGGGCGAGCAGCTCTTCGCCGGCGTCATGGGCTACGAGGAAACGGTCATGCCGCAGCTCGAGAATGCGCTCTTGGCAGGCCACGACGTGATCTTCCTCGGCGAGCGTGGGCAGGCCAAGACCCGCATGATCCGGTCACTCACCGGTCTGCTCGACGAGTGGATGCCCATCGTCAAGGGCTCCGAGATCAATGACGATCCGTACGCCCCCGTGTCCCGGTACGCGAAGGACCTCGTCGCCGAGAACGGCGACGACACGGGGATCTCATGGGTCCATCGCGAGGCTCGCTTCGGCGAGAAGCTCGCCACGCCGGACACCTCGATCGCCGACCTCGTCGGTGAGGTCGACCCGATCAAGGTTGCAGAGGGCCGTTACCTGTCCGACGAGCTCACGCTGCATTACGGACTCGTGCCCCGCACCAACCGAGGTCTGTTCGCCATCAACGAGCTGCCCGACCTCTCGGAGCGAATCCAGGTCGGCCTCCTCAACGTGCTGGAGGAGCGCGACGTCCAGATCCGCGGCTACAAGGTCCGCCTCCCCATCGACGTCATGTTGCTGGCCTCGGCCAACCCGGAGGACTACACGAACCGCGGGCGGATCATCACGCCGCTCAAGGACCGGTTCGGCAGCCAGATCCGGACGCACTACCCGCTCGACATCGAGACCGAGATGGCGATCGCCGCACAGGAGATCACGCCGCTCGACGCCGACGGTGTCCAGGTGCGGATGCCGGAGTACATGAGCCAGATCGTGACGACGCTGTCGCACCTCGCCCGCGAGTCGCCGCACGTGAACCAGCGCTCCGGCGTCTCGGTCCGTCTCACGGTGTCGAACCACGAGGTGCTCGTCGCCAATGCCGCCCGTCGGGCGCTCCGCCACGGTGAGGAGGTCGTCGTCCCCCGTGTCTCCGACCTCGATGCGCTGGCCGCGTCGACCATGGGCAAGATCGAGATCGAGTCGCTCGACGACGGTCGAGACGAAGCCGTCGCCGGTCACCTGGTCATGTCGTCGGTGCTCAACGTCTTCCGCGAGCGCACGGACCCAGCCGTCCTACGCGACGTGCTCGAGGCGTTCGAAGGTGGCCGCATCGTCGACACGGGCGAGGACGTCACGTCGGCTGACCTCGCTGCGCTCGTCGACGAGCTCCCCGGCCTGAAGGGCCCGGTCGCGTCGCTCACAGAGGGCGACGAGTCGGTGGGAGCCATCGCGTCAGCAGTCGAGTTCCTGCTCGAAGGACTCCATCTCGGCAAGCGGCTCAACAAGGACCACGTCGGCGCCAGAGCCAGCTACCGCGCCAGGAGTTAGAGAAATACCGGGGTATCCACCTTTTCGTCGGTTCCGTCGATCACGCTGTGGTCGGTAGTGGGAACGTCGATCGAAAGGGGATTCCCATGAACAAGTCCGATCTGGTTGGTGCAATCGCAGAAGCGAGCGGAGAGTCGAAGGCCGCCGTTGGTGCGGTGCTCGACGCGTTCGAGGCGACGGTCACCGATGCGGTAGCCAGCGGCGACAAGGTGTCGCTGCCCGGCTTCCTCACCTTTGACCGTGGACATCGTGCCGCTCGTACCGGCAAGAACCCGCAGACGGGTGCTCCGCTGCAGATCAAGGCGGCCAATGTCGCCAAGGTCAAGGTGGGCTCGAAGTTCAAGGAGAAGGTGGCAGCGACCACCTGATACTCGGTCGGTGTCGAGCCCGGATCCACTTGGGGTCCGGGCCGGCTCGATCAGGCCTGATCTTCCAAGTCTCTGTCTTCGAGTTCTTCGCGCAGTGCCGCGAGGGTCTGGCGGAGCAGGCGAGAGAGGTACGACTGGGAGACGTCGAGTGCATCGGCGATCTCCTGTTGCGAGCGCCGTTCGACGAACCGGAGACGGATGATGTCCCGGTCACGTTCGTCGAGGCCCTCGAGGAGGCGATCGATGTCGATCTGGCGTTCGACGTCGGTCATGTCGCCGTGATCGCCGCTGATGGTTGCGCCCTTGGTGATGGATCCGTCGCCGATCGGCATGTCGAGAGAGTCGGCGCGGAACGCGCCACCGGTCGACAGTGCTTCCAGCACCCGGTCCGCCGATTCGTCCATCCGCTCTGCCAACTCTTCGACCCGCGGTGTGCGGCCGAGTTGCTGGGTCAGTTCGGGTTCGAGCCGGCGGGTCTGTACCGCGAGCTCCTGCAGACTCCTCGGTGGTCGCACGGACCAGCTCTTGTCCCGCAGCAGGCGCTTCAGCTCGCCCTCGATGGTTCGGTTCGCAAACGTCTTGAACGTCACGCCGACCTCGGGATCGAAACGCTCGACCGCCTTGATGAGGGCCATGAACGCCTGTTGGCGCACGTCGTCGCCGTCGACCTGGCCCCGGCCGAAGCGCGTCACGTAGTAGTCGACGAGCTCCATGTTCTGTTCGACCAGCGCATTGCGGGTCCGGCGTGAACCAGACTCTCGGTACTCCTCGAACGTCGACCGGGATCGCCGTCGTGGCTCAGCGGCCATCGACGTCGTCGCTCGTCGGTGACGGACGGTCGATCCGGAGATCGAATTGGCAGTCGTCACCATCACGTACGAGGGAGTGCGAGGTCGAGCCGGCGCCGAGCAATTGTGCAGCGATGGGGTCGATCTCGGGATCGTCGGTCACGGGCCCGCAGCGACCGTCGATGCCGAGTCCGTCGGTGTCGGGTCTGATCGTGAGCGTGAGCACGGCGTCGTCGGTCGCGTCGGCCATGGCGAGCGCGCAGATCTCGTCGACGGCAACGCGCATCGATTCGATGGCATCGACCGCGAAACCCGCGTCGGATGCGACCGTGGCCGCGAGGACGCGAAGATGTCGCAGATGGGCAGCAGTCGCGGGCACCGACACCACGACGGATGATCGGGAGGGCAGTTCGTGCATCAGATCCGTTCTACGGGTTGGACCACATGGGTACGTGATCGTTTGATCGTTGATGATGACCATGCCGCCACGCACTCCTGACAGATTCTCGGCCCGGCCGATTGACGGCTTGGCCGATCTGTCCGTGCTGCGGTCGGAGTTCAGCCACTGGCTGACGTCGCTCGGCGTCGAGGGCGAAAAGGTCGACGATCTCCTGGTGGTGATCAGCGAGTTGGCTGCGAACGCCGTGCGCGAGTCCGCGGCCGAGGGAACACCCCCCACCGTGCGTGCCGAGTACGACCATCGCGCCCTCGAACTCGCCGTCGAGAACGACGTCGACGACACGAGTCACGGCGTGTCCACCGACGGCTGGGATCTCGACGATCCGCTCCGGACCGGCGGGAGAGGACTCCTCGTGGTGTCCGCGCTCGTCGACGAGATCGACGTCGAGGTGCACGGCCAACGGCTGTGCGTGCGTTGCAGGTTGGCCATCGCCGACGACTAGCGGGGTTCGACCGTCACGTGATCTGCCAGCCCGGTCACGGCGAGGAGTTTCTCCAGCGCTGCTGACGGGTGCCGGATCACCAGTGCGCCGCCGGCGTCGCTGAGGCGACGATGGGTGTCGGCGATCACCCGCAGACCGGCGGAGTCGGTGAAGCCGACGTCGGTGACGTCGAGGACAGCGGTCGTCGCGTCGTCGTCGAGGGTCTCGTCGATACGCGCCTGCAACATCGGGGAGGTGTGCGGGTCGAGGTCACCGGCCAGGACGAACGTGGGCGGCGGTCCGTCATCGACGGCCACGGCGAGTCGATCTTCTGGAGCGGGGGTCACATCGGTCATCGGAATTCCTCTGGAGAGGTTGTGCATGCTGCGACGGGGAGATGCCCGTCGAAAACGCGAAAGACGCTGGCCGTGTTTCCACACGGCCAGCGCCGACGCTACTCAACAGAGGTCGCGAGTCACTTGTCGTCGCGGTTCAGGAGCCCCTTCACCTTGTCGGCAACCCCGTCCACGGCGTCCTTCACGTCGCCGACGACCTGATCCATCTTGCCTTCGTTCTTGAGGTCGTCGTCGCCGGTGACCGCACCAGCGGCCTCCTTCGCGCGTCCCTTGATCTCGTCCTTGTTTGCGCTGTCTCCCATTGGGGGTCCTCTCCTCGTGTGCGTTCGCCGACGAGAAACGCCGGCAGCACGCTCTCTTCCCCCGCCCCCGCCGCTTCATGCGGGACGCCCAGCGACGGGTCTCACGTTTCTTGTTCTGGCCAGTCTCGTTCTGACGGTGGTGTTCTGACGGGCGGGGTGGTCGGGAAAGGAGTCAGGACCATCCACTACGCCCGAGCTTTCCTCGAACGGGCAAAAGGAGTGACCGTCATGGCCACAGGCTCGTCAATCTTTCTCATTGCCATCGGCGCCATCTTGACCTTCGCCATCGACGCCGAGGTCTCCGGGGTCGACATCTCGGCCGTCGGCATCATCCTCATGGTCGCCGGCGTGCTCGGCGTCCTCATCTCGCTGCTCTGGCTCGACCGTGCGACCGCCCCCCGGGGCGAGACCCGTGTCGTCGAGGAGACTCGCACCCGCGAGATCTGACTCCTCCGTCAGATCCAGTTCCAGACTGCGCCCGGCATCGCCCGTCGGGCGCAGTCTCGCGTCCGGCCTCGGATGCGTACCGCTACCGTGCACCCATGACGCGTCCCAACTTCCGGTACTCGCGGTGGGACGGCACCCAGGTCGGGTTCGACCTCGACGCCGACTCGATCTTCGGCGAGATCACCGACGATCTCCTCTACCACGGCGATCTGAACGCGGCGCTGCGTCGGCTGATGCAGCAGGGGTTCGAGGACGACGACGGCAATCGGGTCGAGGGCATGCGAGAGCTCATGCAGCGACTCCGCGATGCGCGGCAGGAACGTCTCGAGAACTCCAACCTCGGTGGGGTCTACGACGAGATCGCCGATGCCCTACGAGAGGTCGTCGAGCAGGAGCGTTCCACGCTCGACCAACGACTCGACGAGGCTCGCCAGTCCGGCGACGCCCGCCGGCAGGAGTTGGCGGAGTCGACCAACACCGAGAAGCACATGCATCTCGACATGCTCCCGTCCGATCTGGCTGGCCAGGTGCAGAGCCTGAGCAACTACGACTTCGAGTCGAAGGAGGCCCAGGAGCGTTTCGAGGAACTGATGGAGCAGCTGCGCGAGCAGCTCGCCCAGCAGTACTTCGACCAGATGGCCGGGGCGATGTCGAACCCTGACCCCGAGGCCATGCAGCGCACCAAGGACATGATGGCTGCGCTCAACGAACTGCTCGAGAAGCATCAGCGGGGCGAGGACACACCGGAGGACTTCCAGGAGTTCATGGCCGAGTACGGCGACTTCTTCCCGGAGGACCCCGAAGACGTCGAAGCGCTCCTCCGGGCGATGGCCGAGCGCATGGCCAACATGCAGGCGATGCTCAACTCGATGAGTCCGGAGCAGCGGGCGCAGCTCCAGGGCCTCGCCGAGCAACTGCTCGAGGACATGGACCTCGCGTTCTTGTCGAGCCAGCTGGGGCAGAACCTCCAGGAGATGTTCCCGCAGCTCGACTGGAACCGGCAGTACGACTTCGACGGCGACAACCCGATGGGATTCGCCGAGGCAGCACAGATGATGGCCGAGCTCGGCGACCTCGACCAGCTCGAGAACCTGCTCCAGAACGCGACGCAGCCAGGTGCGCTCGCCGAAGCCGACCTGGATCGGGCGAAGGAACTGTTGGGCGACGATGCCGCCCGTTCGCTCGAGCAGATGTCGAAGTTGGCCAAGCAACTCGAGGAGGCGGGCCTCATCCAGAACAAGGAGGGCCGGCTCGAACTCACGCCCCGTGGGCTCCGCAAGATCGGGAACAACGCGCTGGACGACCTGTTCTCGAAGCTCGCGAAGGACAAGCTCGGCCGTCACGACATGTCGTCCACCGGCATCGGCCACGAGCGCACCTACGACACCAAGGCCTACGAGTGGGGTGACCCGTTCAACCTCCACATCGAGAAGACGGTCCGAAATGCCGTGCGACGCAACGGTGGAGGGACCCCGGTCCGGTTGACTCCTGACGACTTCGAGGTCGAGCGGACCGAGACCATCGTGCGGTCGGCGACGGTCCTCATGCTCGATCTCTCGCTGTCGATGCCCATGCGCGACAACTTCCTGCCGGCCAAGAAGGTGGCGATGGCGCTCCATGCGCTCATCTCGGGCCAGTTCCCGCAGGACTACCTGGGCCTCGTCGGCTTCTCGAAGGTCGCCCATGTGCTGACGCCAGAGCAGCTCCCCGAGGTGAGCTGGGACTACGACTACGGGACCAACATGCAGCACGGGTTCCAACTCGCCCGTCAACTGTTGGCCAAGCAGTCGGGCACGAAGCAGATCATCATGATCACGGACGGCGAACCGACGGCCCACTACGAGCCGGGCATGAGCCAGCCGTACTTCAACTACCCACCGGTGCAGGAGACGATCGACGCCACCGTGCGCGAGGTCATCCGCTGCACGAAGGACGACATCCGCATCAACACCTTCATGCTCGACGCCACGAGCTACCTCAAGCACTTCATCGAGCGGATCTCGAAGATGAACGGCGGACGGGCGTTCTTCACGACGCCCGAGACCCTCGGCGACTACGTCCTGGTCGACTTCGTCGAACACAAGCGCGCACTTCGTACTTCGGGTGGAAGACGGGTTTCCTAGAGAAATCCAACTCTCCCTTGCGTTTTCGGGCTCGGGTGGGGGATGATCACACCGTTGTAATTACACATCTGGTATGGGGGCGAGCCGGAGTTCGTGCGCCTGCCGATGTGTCCTGATTGCTGACCCAAAGGAGGACCTGGCAGATGAGCGTCCGCGTGGACATCGATGGCCAGTCCGAAGCCCAAGCCTGGCAGGAGTACTCCAACTGCCTCGGCGTCGATCCCGATCTGTTCTTCCCCGAACGAGGCGCCTCGACCAAGGAGGCCAAGGCCGTGTGTCGCGGTTGCGTCGTGCGGGAGGACTGCCTCGAGTACGCCCTCCAGAACGGCGAGAAGTTCGGCATCTGGGGCGGCATGAGCGAGCGGGAACGTCGCCGCATCCGCCGTGCCCGCGCCCTTGCCCGACGAGGCATCGTCGAGACCGCGTAGCGCTGGCTCCGGCCACACATCCGAGTCGACACCCCGCCCCCGGGCGGGGTGTCGTCGTTTAGCGTCGGGTCGAGATGGCTTCCGGGAACCGACGCGCACGACGCGACGTTGTCCCCACGTGGGAAGAAGTCGCCCGGGACGAGGGCGACTTCATCTACACCGTCGCCTACCGACTGACCGGGAACCGTGAGGATGCGCAAGATCTGGTGCAGGAGGTTCTGGTCCGGGTCCAGCGTGGACTGCGCACCTACCAGCCCGGGTCGTTGCGTGGATGGCTGGGTCGGATCACGACCAACGCATTCCTCGACGACGCACGTCGACGCCAGCGGCGCCCGCAGGTGGCGCTTCCGGAGAACCCGGACCTCGTCCTGCCAGCGTCGCCGTCGGCCGACGAGGCGGCGGCTGCTGCCGGTCTCTCCGACGAGGTGCAGGCCGCCCTGGCAGCCTTGCCCGAGGACTTCCGTGTGGTCGTCGTCTTGAGCGACGTCGCCGGCTTGGCGTACTCCGA
Source organism: Acidimicrobiales bacterium (assembly GCA_038255425.1). Taxonomy (GTDB): domain Bacteria; phylum Actinomycetota; class Acidimicrobiia; order Acidimicrobiales; family Salinilacustritrichaceae; genus Salinilacustrithrix. The sequence goes on along the minus strand of JBBSLH010000008.1, from coordinate 20,091 downwards.
GATCGCAGACCATCTCGGCGTTCCCGTGGGGACGGTCCGGAGTCGGATCCACCGCGGACGTCTCGCGCTCCGTGCGGCCCTCGACCAGCAGCCGGGAACATGACCGACCGTCCTGGCGCCGCGATTCCTGCCGATGGGCACGCCGGCGACCTCGTCTCGGCTCGTCTCGACGGCGAGCTCGACGAAGCGACGACGGCGTGGGTCGACGACCACCTCGAGTCGTGCGAGTCGTGCCGACAGATCGCTGGCGCCGTCGACGTTGCTCGCGCGTGGATGCGGTCGTCACCGTCGGTCGACAGCGCTCCGATGGTCGAGAGCGTCATCGCTAGACGTCGCCACCTGATCGGAACCGGCCTGGCGTTCGTCGGCGTGGTGTTGCTCGTGCTCGGACTGCTCGCCGTCACTGCGTCGGTGTCGCATCCCCGCGTGGTGCCGGACATCGACGCACTCGTGGTGGCCCACGAGGGTGGGGCGCACGCGTCGATGGACGGCATGCGGCTCGTCGACAACAGTGGATCTCGCTACGCCGCACCCGCAGTGGTCGGTGCGCTGACCGACCCGCTCGAGAGGACTGCGATCTACGACGGTCCGGACCTGACCGGGGTGGTGTACGACGGCGCCGTCGGTCGCGTGACGGTGTTCGAGCAGCCCGGCCGCGTCGACTGGGACCAACTCCCTTCGGGCACGAGCCTGCGCATCGGTGCTCGACGCGCGTGGCAACGGGAGGGGACACCGGTGGTCGTGGTCACCGAGATCGGGGACCTCACGGTGACGCTGGTCGCCGAGGACGGAGGCCGCGTCGCACAGGTCGTCGAGACGCTCGACGCGCCACGTCGGACGTCGACGGCCGATCGCGTGCACGACTCGTGTCAGCGCCTCATGGAGATCTTCGCCCTCGGTGGCTGACGTACGATCCCGTCGGACGCGAGGGGACCCGATGGAGATCCAACGATTCGACGCTGATGCGGAGCCGAGTGCAGTGGCAGCGGCACTGGCGGATGACGGCTGCGCAGTGATCGAACGCCTCGTCCCTGAGTCGACCATGGACGGGGTGGCCGTCGAGCTGTCGCCGTGGATCGATGCGACGCCGGACGGCCCGGACGACTTCTCGGGCTTCACGACGAAGCGCACCGGCGCGCTGCTCGCCCGTTCCGAGACGGCGCGGAGCCTGGTGATGCACCCCCAGATCAGGGACATCGTGGGGGGCGTGCTCGGCCACGCCACCTCGTACCAACTCCACCTCACGCAGGTCATCGCCATCGGACCGGGCGAGACCAGCCAGCCGATCCACCGCGACCAGTGGGCATTCGACTTCTTCCCGTTTCCCAAGGGCTACGAGGTCCAGTGCAACACGCTGTGGGCGATGACCGACTTCACCGAGGAGAACGGCGCCACCCGCGTGATCCCGGGCAGCAACACGTTCGACGACAAGCTGCAACACGCCGAACGCGACACCATCGCAGCGACCATGCCGAAGGGGTCGGTGCTCGTGTACACCGGTGCGCTCTATCACGGAGGTGGGTCGAACCGGTCGGATGCGGTGCGTGCCGGCGTCAACATCACGTACAACGTCTCGTGGTTGCGTCAGGAGGAGAACCAGTACCTGTCGGTGCCGCTCGAGATCGCCAAGACGTTCGACGAGGATCTGCAACGGCTGATGGGCTACTCCCGAGGGGCATACGCGCTCGGGTACATCGATGACCTCAGGGATCCGATCGAGGTGCTTCGCCCCGATGCCGGCGGCATCGGGTTCGGCGACGTCGTGTCGTCCGAGGTCGCCGGGTCCCAGGTCGGGGACTAGGCCTCGACCGAAACCGTGACCTGAAGGGCGTGTCGTCGACGCTTCAGCAGGCGACGGCGCTCACGCTCGGATGCGCCGCCCCAGACGCCGTGGTCGATGCGCTCGTCGAGCGCGTAGGTCAGGCATCGTTCCTGTACCGGGCACGTGTCACAGATGCGTTGTGCGACCAACACACCCACGCCGTCACTCGGGAAGAAGACCTCGGGCGGGTGGTTGCGGCAGTTGCCGTCTTGCATCCATGGCGTGTCCATCAGGTGACCTCCACCTCTTCTACGTAGCCGTGGCCCATTTGGTTCCCTGTTTCTTCGAGATTCCTCGGAGATCGTGACCCGGGGTGCCGCGGATTCTTCGAGCGCGACGCCCGCAACCCCTACCCGGCGGGCGAGACTGTCAGTCGATGCCTCCCGCAGATGACTCCTGGGACCTGGGTCCGGTCGACGTCGATCGACCCCAGTCGCTGCCTGTCGCGCCGCCCACCACGTCGGCCCGAGAACTCCGTGCGCCGAGCGCGTGGCCACGCCTCGATGTACCACCGCATCCTGGCGATCGGGACCGGGCAGTGGGACGCTCCGCCCTCGTCGGCGGACTCGTCGGCGCCCTGGTCGCAGCGCTCATCCTCGGCGTCGTGTCGCTGTGGCCCACCGGCGGGGACAGCGAGCCCGTTGCGTCCGAGACCCCGGTGACCAGTCCGGACGGTCCGGCGCCGCGCATCGACGTCCTGGCCGTGCTGGGTCGGGTCGAGCCATCCGTCGTCTCCATACAGACGACCAGTGGGATTGCTGAGGGGCAGGCAGGTGCCGGTACCGGGATCATCCTCACGTCCGACGGCCTCGCGCTGACGAACGCGCACGTCGTGGCTGGACTCCCGGACATCAGTGTCGCCATCTTCGACGGGACGCAGGCGAGCGCATCGCTCGTCGGCTCCTTCCCGGAAGCGGACATCGCGCTGATCCAGATCGACGGGCGTGACGACCTCATCCCCGCCGAACTGGGCTCATCCGACGCCTTGCAGGTCGGCGCCGAGGTCATCGCCATCGGCAACGCGCTCAACCTCGGCGGACGCCCGACGGTGACGCTGGGCATCGTGTCGGCCCTGAACCGACGCCTCGAGGCCGAGGGGATCTCACTCGACGGGCTGATCCAGACCGACGCTGCCATCAACCCCGGCAACTCAGGTGGTCCGTTGGTCAACGCCGCGGGCCAGGTCGTCGGGGTGAACACCGCCATCATCGGCGATGCGCAGAACATCGGGTTCTCGATCGCCATCGACCAGGTGAAGCCGCTGATCGAGGAGATCCGCGCCGGCGGCGGCGAGGTGCGCGGTGACCAGCCCTTCCTGGGTGTCAACACGACGGATGTCGCGACCGAGGCGCCTGCGATCCTCGACACCTTCGACATCACGGTCGATGAAGGTGCGTATGTCCGCAGCGTCGTCGCCGACAGCGGAGCGGAGAACGCGGGCGTCGCGACCGGCGACGTCATCGTGGCGATCAACGGCGAGCCGACCCCCGATTCGGCGTCGGTGAGTGCGGTCGTGCGGGCCAGTGAGGTCGACGACGTGATCACGATCACGGTTCGTCGTGGTGGCGAGACGCTCGAGCTCGACGCCACGCTCCGCCGTCGCGGCTGACCGCCGGTCGTGCGTTGCCGGGGGGAGTTCGGCTGGGGTGTCGCGCTAGCCTGAACCCTCCGCCACTTCCGTATCTCTGCAGAAGGTCACCAATGTCCGACGCACCACTCTCCGACGTCGAGCTCGAAGAACGGCCGCCGCCGATCGCGCACGCACGTCTCGTGTACCTCGGACCGACCAGCCCGCACTGGGAGATCCAGTCCGATTGGGGCGACGAGGCGTTGGTCGAGGCGTTCCGCTCTCGAGTGCGTGCCCGCTTGGTGCTGCTCCCGCCGCACGACCCGCAGTTCCGCCGCAACCGTGAGCGCGTCAACCGCGATGCCGAGCGCGAGAACTTCCTCCTCGAGTGGGATCTGGGCTTCCCCGACGACAACTAGCCACCCGGCCTTCTCGGACGTGACCACGATCGCGGGAGTCGACCTCGGCGGCACCAAGATCTTCGGCGCCCGGGTCACGCGTGCCGACGACGGAACTGCGTCGGTCGGACCCGAGACCAAACGCTCGACACCGACGTCGTCGGTCGACGACATCGTCGACGCCATCGCTGGCGTCGTCGCCGAGCTCGGTGAGCCGCCCGACCTGATCGGTATCGGCACACCAGGCGTGATCGCGCCCGGGAGCGGCGTTGTCGAGTACGCCCCCAACCTCGCTGGCTTCGACCGTCCCGTGCCGCTGGCAGATCTCGTCTCCGACGCGGTCGGCGTGCCGGTTGCGATCGGGAACGACGTCAACATGGCTGCGCTCGGCGAGGTCAGGGTCGGCGCGGCAAAGGGTCAGGACGACGTGTTGGCGGTCTGGATGGGCACCGGCCTCGGCGCGGCGTTGGTCCTCGCCGGACATCTCCGTGTGGGTCCCAACGGACTGGCGGGCGAACTCGGTCACGCCACGGTTGTTCCAGGCGGCCGACGCTGCGCCTGTGGTGGACGAGGCCATCTCGAGGCCTACGTCGGGCGGCGTGCCCTCGAGACACGGGCTCGGGCGCTCCACGCCGGCGGCCGGACGACGACGTTGGTCGAGCGAGCCGGCGAGGGGCCGATGAAGTCGAAGATCTTCCGATCGGCCTACGCCGAGGGAGACGAGGTCGCCGTCGAGCTGATCGACGAGGGAATCTCGATGCTGACGGTGGCGATCGCCACCGTGTTGGTCGTCGTCGACGTGACCACCGTCGTGCTCGGCGGCGGCTTCGGTGACCGCTTCGGTGACATCGCCGTCGACCGGATCGACGAAGGGCTCGCCGGCCTCCACTACGCAGGAGCGGCCCCTTCAATCGTGCTGGGCACGCTGGGCGACCACGCCGGAGCACTCGGAGCGGCGTTCCACGCCGTCGATGTGGTGGGCGGATCATGACCACTGGCGGGACAGCGGCCGGACTGCTGGGAACGCTCGGTGAACACCGGGTCGGGAACGCCGAGAACGTGCCACCGCGGCGTTACCGTGCTCATGTGGACCCGGCGTCGACCACGGACCTGCGCGAACACCCCGATCGGTTCTTCAACCGCGAACTCTCGTGGCTCGACTTCAACGCTCGAGTCCTGGCACTCGCCGCCGTCGACTCGTCGCCGTTGCTCGAGCGGGCAAAGTTCCTGTCGATCTTCTCGTCGAACCTCGACGAGTTCTTCCAGGTCCGGGTGGCCGGGCTCAAGGACCAGGTGTATGCGGGCGTCGACACGTCGGCCGCCGACGGTCGCACGGCGGCCGAACAGTTGACCGAGATCCGCGCAGATGTCGTCGATCTGGTCCACGAGCAGGAGCGGCTGTTGCTCGACGAGATCGTGCCGGCGCTCGAACACGAGGGCGTGACGTTCCGCTCGTGGGACCAGCTCGAGACCGACGCGCAGAAGGCGCTGTCAGCGATCTTCGACGAGCACATCTTCCCGGTGCTCACCCCGCTCGCCGTCGACCCCGGCCATCCCTTCCCGTACATCTCGAACCTCTCGCTGAGCCTGGCGATCCGCGTGGCCGACCCGGAGTCCGGCGAAGACCGCTTCGGCCGGGTGAAGGTGCCGTCGAACCTGCAGCGCTTCGTCCAGCTCCCGGACGAGATGACCTTCGTTCCGCTCGAGCAGGTCATCGCCGCCCACCTCGATCAGTTGTTCCCCGGGATGGAGATCGGCGAGGTCGCGGCCTTCCGCGTCACCCGCAACGCAGACCTGACCGTCGAGGAGAACGAGGCCGACGACCTCCTCGCTGCGGTGGAGATCGAGCTGCGTCGCCGCCGCTTCGGGCGAGCAGTCCGTCTCGAGATCGGCCACACCATGTCGGTCGAGCTGCGCGAGCTGCTGGTCCGAGAGCTCGACATCTCGGAGGAAGACGTCTATCCGATCGCCGGCCCGCTCGACCTGACCGGCCTGTCGGCGATCCACTCGATCGAGCGCAACGATCTCAAGTTCCCGCACTGGCACGGGGTCACGCCGGCCCGTCTCGTCAACGACGACGATTCCCCCGCGGACTTCTTCGCAGAGATGCGGCGCAACGACATCCTCGTCCACCACCCGTATGCGAGCTTCCGGACGACCGTCGAGGCGTTCCTCCGCCAGGCAGCGAACGACCGGCGCGTCGTCGCCATCAAGATGACGCTCTACCGGACCTCCGGGGACTCGTCGATCATCCGGTCGCTGATCCGGGCAGCGGAACAGGGCAAGCAGGTCGCGGTGCTGGTCGAGTTGAAGGCCCGGTTCGACGAGGCGGCCAACATCGAGTGGGCGAAGGCGCTCGAAGAGGTCGGCGTGCACGTCGTCTACGGCCTCGTCGGCCTCAAGACCCACACCAAGACCGTGTTGGTCGTGCGCGAGGAGCGCGACGCGGTGCGTCGCTACTGCCACATCGGCACCGGCAACTACAACCCGAAGACCGCCATGATGTACGAGGATCTCGGTCTGTTCACCGCCGATCCGGCCATCGGCGCCGAGCTCAGCCAGCTGTTCAACCACCTCACCGGCTTTGGTCGTGCCGTCGACTACGAGCGGCTCATCGTCGCCCCCGATCACCTTCGTTCGGCGTTCGAGCAGATGATCGCCAACGAGGCAGCGCACGGCACCGATGGGCGGATCATCATCAAGATGAACAGCCTCTCCGATCCGCAGATGATCGATGCGTTCTACGACGCGTCGCGTGCCGGGGTCCAGATCGATCTCATCGTCCGTGGGATCTGTTGTCTCCGGCCCGGGGTCCCCGGGCTGTCGGACAACATCCGCGTCCGGTCGATCGTCGGCCGCTACCTCGAGCACTCGCGGATCTACTACTTCGGGAACGGACAGGGGCCAGGCGATCCGTCGTACCTGATCGGCTCGCCCGACCTGATGACCCGCAACATCAACCGACGGGTCGAGGCGATCGTCCCCATCGAGGACGCGCCACTCCGGGAACGGTTGGACGAGATCATCGAGATCTCGTTCGCCGACGACCAGTTGGCGTGGGAACTCGACGCCGATGGTCGCTGGAGCCGTGCGGCGAGCACCACCGGCGTCGACTCGCATCTGGCGCTCCAGGTCGCCGCGCTCGGGCGGGCACGCGTGCCCGACCTCGACGACTGATGAGCCAGCTCGTCCGAGCGGCCGGTGGTGTGGTCTGGCGCTCCGGCGCCGACGGCGACGAAGTGTTGCTGGTCCACCGATCGCGGTACGACGACTGGTCACTTCCAAAGGGGAAGCTCGACCCCGGGGAGACGTGGGAGCAAGCGGCCATCCGCGAGGTGTTCGAGGAGACCAACGTCGTGGCCGTCCTGGGACCGGAGCTCGCGGGTGCGGCCTACGACGATCACAACGGGCGACCGAAGCAGGTCCGTTACTGGGCGATGCCCGTCGCAGTGACGCTGCCCTTCGAACCCGACGACGAGGTCGATGAGTTGGCCTGGATGTCGGCGACCGAGGCGGGTACCCGCCTCACGTATCCGCGCGACAGCGTCGTACTCGACTCGTTCCGCGAACTGCGACGCTGAGTCCCGAAAGCAGCTGATCCGAGGCGTGTTCGCCCGATCGGCCCCCGTCGTTCACCGTGCGTTCACCCGATCGGGGCCGTGGATCCACCTGCGTTCCTTACGGTCGGTTCCGTCAACGAAAACGTCCCCCCAGTCCCCTGCACGGAGGAAAACCATTGTTCCGGAATCGACGTTGGGCATCGCTGATCGCCCTGTTCACCGCTCTCGTCCTCGTGACCGCCGCATGCGGCGGCGACGACGACACCGCCGCGGACGGCGGCGCTGCGCCCGCCGGTGGCGAGTCGGCCAGCGGCCTGCCCGACTGCCTCGACTTCGCCGACCTCTACGCCCTCACCGGGCCGGAGTCGGACGGCTTCACCAACTGGAGTGACGCCGCCACCATCGCCGGCGAGCTCGGCTCGACGACCGACCTGCCCGACGCCGATCTCACCGTCGCCGGCCCTGGCGAGGAATCGGGCACCTACGACACGTTCGTCGAGCTGGTGATCGAGGAGTACAACGAAGACCGTGGCGCGGACGGCGCTGCTCGAACCGACTACCTCTCGAGCCCGAACGACAACGTCATCGTCGAGAACCTCTCGTCGGCCGACGGCTCGCTCGGATGGGTCGGCTTCGCCTTCTTCATCGAGAACACCGACGTGCTCCGAGCGTTCGAGCTGTCCGATGCCGCCAACGACGTCGCCTGCACAGCACCGACGCCGGAGACGATCGCCTCGGGTGACTACCCGCTGAGCCGTGAGTTGTACATCTATGTGAACAACGCCAAGGCGGCCGAGAGCGGCACGCTCCAGGAGTACGTCGACCGTTACCTCGGCGACCTGTACGACTGCGCCACACAGGCCGGCTACGTCGCCCTCGAGGACTCGACCCTGGCCGACACCGTCGCCACGTGGGAGGCCACCGGCTTCTCCGGCGGCAGCGAGGACGGTTCGACCCTCGACATCTCGGGTTCGTCGACCGTCGAGCCGATCAGCCAGTGCGTCCTCGCCCAGTCAGGCTTCTCCGGGTCGGTCGAGGGTCCCGGCACCGGTGACGGCTTCCAGCGCTTCTGCGCCGGCGAGACCGACATCTCCGACGCCTCCCGCCCCATCAAGGACGAAGAGGCGAAGACCTGCGAGGACTCAGGCGTGGAGTACACCGAACTCGTGGTCGCAGTCGACGGTATCGCCGTCATGACGGCAGTCTGAACGCGAGGATTGGGAGCACGATGACTGCACTCACCATCGACGACCTCCAGGGCGATCGGAAGCGAGCCCGCACGGAGCGGTTCGTGTCGCGGCTCTTCACCGCCGCAGCGACGTTCTCGGTCGTCGTCAGTGCGCTCATCGTGCTCTCGCTGTTCCGAGAGGCGTTCCTCTACCTCACCGGTATCCGACTCGACTGGCCCTTGTACCTCCAGGGCGAGTTGCCGTTGGTCGGCTTCCGGGGAACGTTCATCACACAGACGGGTGAGGGGGTCGTGATCGCCGATCTCTGGACCTCGGGTTGGTTCCCGCGACGAGGGCTCTTCGACGTCCGGACCCTGTTGGTCGCGACGTTGGGCACCACGCTCGTCGCCATGCTCATCGCTGCCCCCATCGGTGTGGGGACGGCTGTGTATCTCAGCGAGTACGCCAGGCCGCGGGTTCGGAAGGTGGTCAAGCCGGTCATCGAGGTGCTGGCCGGGATCCCTTCGGTCGTCCTCGGCTTCTTCGCCCTGGCGTGGATCGCTCCCAACGTCGTCGACCGGGTGTTCGACCCGACGTCGAGTGCCAACCTCCTCGTTGCGGGCATCGGCGTCGGCATCCTGACCATCCCGCTCGTGGCATCGATCTCGGAGGACGCGCTGCGGTCGGTGCCGCGGTCGCTCCGCGAAGCGTCGTACGGGGTCGGAGCCAAGAAGGTCCAGACCGTGGTGCGTGTGGTGATCCCCGCCGCCCTTTCCGGGCTCGTCGCCGCCTTCATCGTGGCGATCTCTCGGGCGATCGGTGAGACGCTGGTCGTCACCATCGCCGCCGGCGGGTCCGGAGGGGCGGCGTTCCCGGCCAGCTTCCCGTCGCCGGAACTCGTGACCGAGCCCGGTCTCACGATGACCGCGGCGATGGCGACGCTCGCCGCCGGGTCCGATCAGGTCGTTGGGCAGGGCAATGCATTCCAGAGCCTCTTCTTCGTCGGATTGGTCCTGTTCATCCTCACCTTCGTGCTCAACATCGCCGCCGACCGGATCGTTCGTCGATTCCGGCAGGTCTACTGAGGCTCCTGACCCATGGCTGTTGCATCCACCGACGTGACCACGAGCGCCGTCGCCGCTGCCCTCCAGGGCAAGAAGATCGACGCGTCCGGCACGATCTTCCGTGGCGCGCTGCTCGTCGCGCTCACCGCCACCGTCGTCATCCTGCTCACGCTGCTCGTGTCCGTGGTGCAGGACGCGATGCCGATCCTGACCGGCGAACCGCTCGTCGACGAGGTCCGGCCCGACCTCGTCGACATGACGACCGACCCACCGACGATCACCCGCTTCGGTGAGACGTCGGACGTCCGAGTACTGACCGATGCCGCCGGGAACGAGACGTTCGTCCAACTCCAGGAACGCAGTCTCGGCGACTTCCTCACCGGCGACGTCAACTTCACCGACCCGGCTCTCAACGGCATCAAACAGGGCATCTTCGGATCCCTCGGCATCGCACTGATGGTCCTGGTCTTCTCGATCCCGATCGGCGTGGGCGCGGCCGTGTACCTCGAGGAGTACTCGTCGACCAGCAGGTTCACGCGGCTGGTCGACGTCAACATCCGCAACCTCGCCGGTGTGCCGTCGATCGTCTACGGCATCCTCGGGTTCACAGTCCTGGTGACCGCGCTGAACGGACTCACCGGTGGGCGATCGCTCATCTCCGGTGGCATCACCCTGGCGATCCTGGTGCTCCCGGTCATGATCATCACCTCGGCCGAAGCGATCCGGGCCGTTCCCAAGGAACTACGCGAGGCCGGGTACGGCGTCGGTGCCACCCGATGGGAGGTGACCCGTCACCACGTGCTGCCGTACGCGATGCCGGGGATCCTCACCGGCACGATGCTCTCCCTGGCGCGTGCCCTGGGCGAAGCCGCGCCGCTCATCCTCGTCGGGGCGCAGACGGGCTTCTTCACCGACCCCGCTGGAGCGCTCGACCGATTGACCGGCAACTTCACGGCGCTGCCGATGCTGGTCTTCAACTTCACCCGGCAGCCCGGCGATGCGCTTCGCATCGAAGGCGCGGCTGCCACGATCGTCGTCCTCTTGCTGGTGGTGCTGTGCGTGAACGCCGCCGGCATCTTCCTGCGCAACTCGTTCGAGAAGAAGCGGAGCTGACCCTGTGACCGACCTGACCGATCTCACGACCGACGCAACGAAGCGGTCCCCGACCATGGCCAATCGACCGCTCGTCGCGCCGGCAGCGCCGAACCCTGGTCGAGAGGCCAGCAGGGTCGTCTTCGACATCGCTGGCCTCGACGTCTTCTACGGCGACTTCCGCGCGGTGCACGACGTCGACCTCGACATCCGCGAGCACGAGATCACGGCGTTCATCGGTCCGTCCGGTTGCGGCAAGTCGACGGTCCTGCGTTGCCTGAATCGTATGAACGACCTGATCGAGAGCGCTCGGATCGAGGGATCGATCAAGTACCACGGGGTCGACCTGTACGACAGGAAGGTCGACCCCGTCGAAGTCCGTCGGCGCGTCGGCATGGTCTTCCAGAAGGCCAATCCGTTCCCGAAGTCGATCTACGAGAACATCGCGTTCGGACCTCGCATCTCCGGGTACAAGGGCGACATGGACGAACTCGTCGAGCGCTCGCTCACGCAGGCCGCGCTGTGGGACGAGGTGAAGGACCGGCTGAAGGAGTCCGGACTCGGGATGTCCGGCGGGCAGCAGCAGCGGCTCTGCATCGCCCGCGCGCTGGCGACGAATCCAGACGTGCTGCTGATGGACGAACCGTGCTCTGCACTCGACCCGATCGCAACCGGCCGCATCGAGGACCTGATCCAGGAGCTCAAGCGGGACTACACCGTCGTCATCGTGACGCACAACATGCAACAGGCAGCCCGCGTCTCGGACCGGACGGCGTTCTTCACCGCCCAGATCGACTCCGACAACGATCGTCGGACGGGTCTGCTCGTCGAGTACGACGACACCGAGACCATCTTCTCGAACCCTCGCGACGAGCGGACCGAGAACTACGTCACCGGACGTTTCGGATGACGTGGCCGTCCGGCAGGATCGTCGGAGCGCGGCGCCACCACCACCTGTTCACGGGTGACACAGCTCACCCCTCAGCTGAGGTTCGATAGGACCATGATCGACAAACGTGAGACCGGGGTCAGAACGCAGTTCCAGGACCAACTCGACGACGTGGTCCGCGACATCACGCGTCTCGCCGCCCATGTCACCGAGGCGATCCCGCGCGGTACCGAGGCACTGCTGACCGGCGACCTCCAGACCGCGCAGACGATGATCGACCATGACGACGTCATCGACGACCTGTCGATCGAGATCGAGGAGCGCTGCTACCGGATCTTGACGCTCCAGGCGCCGGTGGCGAGCGACCTCCGCGCCATCATCGCGGCCATCCGCTTGGTGGCAGAGATCGAGCGTTCGGCCGACCTGATGGTGAACGTGTGCAAGGGCGCTCGGCGGATCTACCCGACCGAGCTGCCGCCAGCGGTCCGGGGACTGCTCCAGCAGATGAGCGAGCAGGCGACGAAACTGTTCAAGATGTGCATGGATGCGTACCTGGAGGGCGACTCGTCGCTCGCTGCGGCACTCGACGACATCGACGACCGACTCGACGACCTCCACGCCGACTACATCCAGGCGGTGCTCGAGTGGGGGAGCGACATGGGTGACATCCAACCTGCTGTGCAGCTCGCGCTGATCGGTCGGTACTACGAGCGGATCGGCGATCATGCAGTGAACATCGGCGAGCGAGTTCGCTACATGGTCGACGGCTGGCTCCCGGAACATGCGGGTGCCGCGCGGGTGCACGCCACCAAGCCGATCTGGTCCGATGCCGAGACGGAGACCGACGACACGGGCGGTGCGTCCGACGGATGAGCCGCTCGACCGCCATCTTCATCGCTGCGGCGGTCCCCACGGCCGTCTGGCTCCTGACCGTCCTGCTCTGGTGGCGGAGTCGGCGGTGGATCCGTTCCCAGACGCACAACGCCTCGGCACGGCTGTCGACAGAACACGTCGCCGAGGTCCGGGGCCTCCCGGCCACGCTCGGCCAACTCGAGCGAGCGGTCGATGCCGCGGTCACCAAGGAAGGTGACGCGTCCGACTCGGAGACGCGCCTCGCCCATGCCATCTCGGCCATCAACGACGGCATCGTCCTCTTCGACGACGCTGGCTCCATGGTGTTCCGGAACCGACCGGCCGAACACTTCCTCGATGCCCGTCACGGTGAGGCGATGGTCGAGTCGGCGATCGAGGAACTCGCCACGGCGGCTCTCAGCGGACAGCGGACCTCGCAGACGCTCGAGCTCTTCGGCCCGCCGCGTCGGACGCTGATCCTCACGGCCGAGCCGCTCGACGACGGGCACCGGAGCATCGGTGCTCTCGTGGTGATCGACGACGTGACCGAACGGCAGCGCGTCGACGCGGTGCGCCGTGACTTCGTCGCCAACATCAGCCACGAGTTGAAGACTCCCGTCGGCGGCATCGGCGTGCTGGCCGAGACGCTGCTCGGCGAGGACGATCTGGACATCATCGGTCGGCTGGCCAACCGCATGCACCACGAGGCGATGCGTGCCAGCCGCACCATCGACGACCTGCTGGAGCTCAGTCGAATCGAAGCGGGCGAGACCTCGCTACGAGACCCGGTCGCGGTGCACCTGGTCCTGGCCGAGGCGGTGGAGCGGTCGTCGAACGCCGCCGAACAACGAGGGATCACGCTCGACCTGGTCGAGCCGTCGCGACGTCTGGAGCTTCTGGGCGACCGCCGTCAGTTGGTCTCTGCGGTGTTCAACCTGCTCGACAACGCCATCAAGTACAGCGCGTCAGGTTCGTCTGTCGTCGTGTCTGCGGCGACCGACGGTCCGTCTGTGCATCTGTCGGTCGCCGACCGCGGCATCGGTATCCCGCGGCGCGACATCGAGCGGATCTTCGAACGTTTCTACCGGGTCGACCGTGCGCGCAGTCGCGACACCGGTGGGACCGGGCTCGGACTCGCGATCGTCCGACACGTGGCGTCGAACCACGGCGGCGAGGTCCGCGTCGATTCGCGCGAAGGCGACGGCACGACGTTCACGCTCGTCATGCCCGCCGGCCCCGGACCGGTCGCCGTCACCACATCGGAAACCGGCTGAATGTCGGTGAGGAACTGACATGTCAGAGGCAACAGTCCTCGTCGTCGAGGACGAGGAGTCCTTCATCGAGGCCCTCAGCATCGGACTGTCCCGCGAGGGCTTCCGGGTGCAGGTCGCTCGCGACGGGGCCGAGGCGCTCGACATGTTCGATGCTGTTCGTCCCGACCTCGTCCTCCTCGACGTGATGTTGCCGAAGATCTCCGGAATCGACGTGTGTCGTGCGCTGCGAAAGAAGTCGGCCGTGCCCATCATCATGGTGACTGCCAAGGGATCTGAGATCGACACCGTCGTCGGCCTCGAGGTCGGTGCCGACGACTACGTGACCAAGCCGTACCGGGTCCGTGAGCTGGTTGCACGGATGCGAGCGGTGATGCGTCGGACCGAGCACCGTGAGGACGATCTCGCGCATGACGCGATGTCCGTCGGCGACGTGACGCTCGATCCCGAGAAGCACGAGGTTCGCATCCGGGGCGAGGTCACTGCACTCCCGCTGAAGGAGTTCGAACTCCTCCACGTATTGCTCGACAACGCTGGGCGCGTGATGACGCGCGATCAACTGATCGACCGCGTGTGGGGCTCGGACTACGTCGGTGACACCAAGACGCTCGACGTCCATGTGAAGCGTCTCCGCGCCAAGGTCGAGACCGACCCGTCGACCCCCGAACGCATCATCACGATCCGTGGTCTGGGCTACAAGTTCGAGCGCGTGCTCGAGACCACCTGACGTCGATCTTCGGACAGTTTCCCGTCGGCGCGCACGGCGAACCGTCAGAGGCGGGTCCTACGATGCCAAGTGATGACGGACTCCACCGGTTGGCGCTCACTCTCGGGCCCCCGACTGGGGGCCGAGACGTTCGAGGTCACGTCGTTCGCTCGCCTCGCGCGGTCGCACGCGGTCGCAGTCGCCGGCGACACGCTCGTCACCATCGCGCTCGCGGGCACGCTGTTCTTCTCGATCGATCCTGAAGCGGCGCGCGGCAAGGTCTTCCTCTACCTGGCCCTGACCATGGCGCCATTTGCCGTGGTCGCGCCGCTCGTCGGTCCGGCACTGGACCGGTCCGCCGGTGGGCGCCGGTGGATGGTGATCGGCTCCTCGGCGTTGCGCTCCCTGGTGTGCCTGTTGATGATCCGCGACGTCGACTCGCTGTTCCTGTTCCCCGAGGCGTTCGCCCTGCTCGTGTTGGCGAAGAGCTATCACGTGGCCAAGTCGGCCCTCGTGCCGACGACGGTGCGGTCGGACGAAGAGCTGGTCGAGGCCAACTCGAAGCTCTCGCTCATCTCTGGATTCGTCGGATTCGTCGCGGCGGTGCCAGGCGGGATCCTCGTCACGCTGGGCGGCTCCGAGTGGGTCTTCGGGCTGGCGGCCATCGTCTTCGGCGCCGGCACGGTCGTCGCGTGGCGAATTCCCAAGACCCAGGTCGCAGACGAGCCCGAGACGGAGGAGGCCCGCGAAGAACTCCGGAGCGGCGGCGTGTTGCTCGCGGCATCGGCCATGGCGCTGTTCCGCGGGGTGGTCGGGTGCCTGACCTTCCTCCTCGCGTTCTCGCTGCGTACCGACGACTCTCCCACCTCGCACTTCGGTCTCGTGCTGGCACTCTCCGCGGTCGGAGCGGTGGCCGGTGCCGCGATCGCGCCCATCTTGCGGCGACACTTCGACGAAGAGCGGATCATCACCGTGCTCCTCGCCGTCGTCGCAGTCGGTGGTCTCGGCGCCGCGTGGCTCGGAGGGCTCGCAGGACCAGCGCTCATCGCCGCCACCGTCGGTGTCTCGGCCGCCGCCGCCAAGCAGGCATTCGACGCGATCGTCCAGCGCGACGCGCCCGACGCCAACCGTGGTCGTGCGTTCGCTCGGTTCGAGACCCGGTTCCAACTCGTCTGGGTCGGTGGCGCCGTGATCGGGATCATCCCCATGCCGCTCTGGGTCGGTTTCCTCGGCATCGCCGGCGTGATGGTCTTCGGAGCCGTGTCCTACGTCGCCGGTTCGCGAGGCGCTCGTCGCACGACGGACCGTCGAGCACGTCGGTCGCACGAGCCCACGCCCCACGAACTCGGCTTCCAGGACGACCCGGCGCTGCGCTCGCCCGTCGTGCCGCCGTCGATCGCAACGCCGGATGGCGACCACACCGAGATCCTCGACAAGCGCGGAGATCCCACCCTGGTCGAGCGCGACGACAGTTAGTCGGTTTCGGGGATCTCGATCCGCGCGAGCCAGAGGCCCGGCGCGTCGATCTCGGCCGGCGTGGGGAGGAACTTCTCGTCGTGCCAGAGCGGGTCGAGTGCGTCGAATCCACTTCGGTCGACGACGCCATCGATGAACGCTGCGCCGGCGTCGTAGGTGGACTGGCTGATCTCGAGGCCGAAGAGTCGAGCCACGAAGCGATCGGACTCGACGGCTTCGACCCGTCGACGGCGCAACGCCTCGGTGATCATGCCGTAGTTGCCGAGCAGTCGTTCGCCGAGACTGTCCATGACGTGGTCGACGTAGCCGACGACGAGCGCGATCGTCGCTTCGAGGCGGGGGAGCAGTTCCCGCTGCTCGTCGGTCTGCATCGCCCCGAGCACGACCTCGGGATCGCCGAGCACTCGCTGCAGCTCGCCCATGGCGTCGCCGTCGGTGATGTCGAGTGATCCGAGGCGTTCGATCAGTTGGTTGGAGTCGGGACGGAACCCCGACGCGTACTCGGCGATGAGGGTCTCGAGGCGGGCACGGATGTGGGGGACGCCCAGGACGGCGTGATGCGTGATCTCGTGGATGCACAGCCAGAGTCGGAGATCCCGAGCTTCGATCGACCAGTCGACACCGAACTCGTCGACGTTGGGGAGCACGAGGAGCAGTTCGTCGGACGGCTGACGAGGCACGGGGAGGTCGTACTGTCCGAAGCTGCGCTGGGCCAGGTGGCCGAGCATGCCGCCGGCCGTGACGCTCAGCATCATCGGAGCCATCGACCCCATGAGCTGGCCGAGCATGGCCGAGAGCGGGTCGCCGGCTTCGGCGTCGGGTTGTACCGGTGTGCCCGGGTCGAGCGCATCGGCCAGCGACTCGAAGAGGGGACGGAAGGCGTCGACGCTCCGCTGCACCCACTGCGTGCGTGTGACCGGGACGACGGTGACGCCCCGACCGGTGAGGTTGGTGGACAGCCCGGTGAGCTGCGACACGTGGAGATCAGCCACGCGGGCGAGCTCCTCGATGTCCATGCGCTCGATCGGGTCGATGTTCTGCTCGGCCTCGCCGTTGGATGCCAGCTGCATCGCGACCTGACGCGTCGTGTCCCACTGGAGGCCACCCTGGCCGCTGGCGCCGCCGAGGATCTTGCCCAGATCGCCGAAGAACGGGAGTCCCTCGAAGGGATTGTCTCCATCAGCTGGACCGGGACCACTCACGGGTTGCATCGTAGGGGGCATGTCGCGTGTTGCGGTCACCGGTGCTGCCGGTCCGGTTGGTCGTCGCCTGGTCTCCAGGCTGCTCGACGACCCCTCGGTGAAAGAGGTGGTCGCCATCGACCGGACACCGTCGGATCTGGAGGACGACCGGGTCGTCACGCACCAGCTCCAGCTCAAGGGAGCGAATCTCGATTCGGTGTTCGCTGGTGTCGACGTCGTGTGCCACCTCGCCGGCTCCGATCCCCTGGAGGACCGGGCGCCAGACCACGATCTCCACACCACGACCCGGGTGCTCGACGCCGCTCGGCGCGCCGGCGTCACCCAGGTCATCGTCAGAACGTCGGCGACCGTGTACGGCGCCTGGCCGGACAATCCTGTGCCCATCGCGGAGACCGCCACGCCACGGCCCAATGCAGAGTCGGAGTGGGTTCGACACCGGATGGCGATCGAGGAGCACGTCGAGGCCTTCGCCGCGTCGTCTCCGGATGCCGTCGTGGCAATCCTCCGCCCGTGCGTGACCGTCTCGGAGGACGGCCCTGACGAGCTCGGCCGAGTCCTCGCAGCCGCCCGTCTCGTCGGCGCTACGGAAGACGCTCCGCCAGCGCAGTTCGTGCATGCGGACGACGTCGCCAGCGCGGTCGACGTCGTCCGACGCATGCGGGCTGACGGAATCTTCAACGTCGCTCCCGATGGAGCCCTCGGCGCAGACCTGATCCGCGCGCTGGTCGGAGGGTCACCGCGGCTCTCGCTGCCCGAGCCGGTGGCCCGTCGGCTCACCGGGCTCGGATGGCGCTATCAACTCGCACCGACGCCGCCCGGATTCGTTCCCTTCGTGCGTGCGCCGTGGGTGGTCGGGAACGATCGCCTGCGCGCACTCGGTTGGAAGCCGTCGCACACCAACGAAGAAGCGTTCGTCGCCGGGCACGCGGCGGCGCCGTGGGCCCAGGTGTCGCCGCAACGGCGGCAGGAGATCGCACTGGGGCTCGCCGGCGCCGCACTGTGCGGTGTCGTCGCCGGCTCGGTCGCGCTCGTACGCCGTCGATTCCGGTCGTAGCGCCGGTCTACGACCGTTCGGTCAACGTGGCGGTCATCGCCATGCGTTCGGGCCCACGGCGGACGTGGAGGACGACCTCGTCGCCCGGGACGCGGTTCCGGAGTTCTGCGATCAGCTGACTCATCGATCCGACCACGACGTCGTCGAGGCCGACGACGACATCATCTTCGGCCAGTCCTGCGGTGTCGGCCGGGCTGCCGTCGATCACTCCCTGGACCTCGGCGCCGCCGGGGAGGCCCATGGTCGAAGCGGTGGTGGCATCGAGGTCGATGCCTTCGATCCCGAGCCAGACGTGGCGCACGTGCCCGAACTCGATGAGCTCGTCGGCGGTGTGGAGGGCGACGTCGATCGGGGTCGCCACGCCGTACGCGCGCTCCCGATCATCGGCGGCGGGGACCGCGCTGGCGATCCCGATGACCGCCCCGCCCGCGTCGAGCAACGGCCCGCCGTTGGAGGCGGTCTCCGGTGCGTCATCGAGGAGGATCATGCCGTGGAGGACGCTTCCCCCCGGCGTTCGGAGACGACGGTCGATCGCCGACACCACCGTCCGGTCGATCGATGCACTCCAGTCGCCCCCGTCGGCGTGCCCCATGACGATGGCCGCGTGTCCGACGCGGACGCCGTCTGCTGATCCGAGCGTTGCCGTCTCGAGGTCCTCGGCATCGATCTGGAGCACGGCGAGGTCGGTGGCTTCGTCCACGCCGACCACCTCGGCCGAGGTCATCGGCCAATCTTTGAGGCGGACGTCGATCGAGTCGACGTCACGAACGAGTGCTGCGGTGGTGAGCAGATGGCCGTCGCTCCGGATGACGATGGCGGTGCCGGTACTGACCTCGTCGCCACGCGAGACGTAGACACCAGCCACCGAGGGCGACGTCCGCTCGGTGATGGCCTGGATCCCGTCGACCGCCATGCTCGTGACCGGCTGGATCGCGATCTGGCGCTCGACCACCCGAGTGCGGTCGTCGAATCCACCGAGCACTGCGACGACCCCGATCGACAGGGTGGCGCCGATCAACGCGGCTGCGGTCACGAGCGTGATGGTGCTCCGAGCGCCTGACCTCCGAGTCGTACCCGCCGACGCTTCGCTCGCGATCGGGCGCGCCGCGGCCGCCGCCACCTCGGAGGGGTGGCGCCAGATCCGGTCTTCGGGTGGCAACGGCGGACGGAAGTCGACGGGATCATCGGTCGAGTCCTGTTCGCCGTGCCCCTCGCCGGTATCGCCCGATGGCGGCTGTGGCACGCGATCGACCCTACTGAGCCCTTCCATCCTGTGGAGGTCGCGACAGGTACCGTGGAGCGCGATCGATTCCGTCGCGATGGGCGACGCCGGAAACCGGCCCAATCGAGGAACTACTGGCTGCGATGACTTCCCCGGACATGCTGGCGCCACCCGCCCATGGCGACGACTGGTTGGGCCTGTCGTCGACCGCGCTGCCGGTCCACGAGGCCTCCACCTGGGCGGAGCGGCCGTATTGTGGAGGCATCGTGACCTTCACCGGCGCGGCGCGTGACCACAGTGACGGCCGCCCAGAAGTCGACGGGCTCGAATACGAGGCGTACGAGACCCAGGTCGTCCCTCGGCTGGAGCGGATCGCGACCGAAGCCCGGGCTCGCTGGGCCGACATCGGTCGGATCGCCATGTTGCACCGTACGGGCCCGCTCGACGTGGGCGACGCGGCCGTCGTCGTGGTCGTCAGTTCGCCGCACCGCGACACCGCCTTCGCCGCATCGCGATTCTGCATCGACACCCTCAAGGCCACGGTTCCGATCTGGAAGAAGGAGCGCTGGTCGCAGGGCGAGAGCTGGGGTCTCGAACCGCAGCACGTGCTCGAGCCGGAGCACGCCGGGGACGGTTCCTGATGGTGGTGACGATCCTGGTGATCGTGGGAATCGTCGGTGTCGGTGTCGGCATCCTGGCCTACCGCGGACGCACCGAGAAGGGCATCGAGTCGGGCATCACGTCGTT